>JBIOXP010000620.1:0-17408 GCA_044869705.1 Binatia bacterium
GCCGTAAAAAACAAGTGCAGCAAACGTCATCGCGGCGATGACTTGTATCAAGTGCAGGCCGAATCCGCGGAGCGGCAACCAAGAAAGCAATTCGCTGGTGAACCAAGCTCCGGCAGCCATCGCGCAGGAGGCCGCTACGACGCGAAAAATTGTCGCGCCGAGCCGCCGTCCGCCCAATCTGCCGAGGCGGCGGCGCATGAAGACGGCGAGCAGCAGAAAGTTAACCAGGGCTACGATGGACGTAGAAAACGCCAGGCCGACGTGGCCGAATGGCCCGACCAGCAGCGAATTCATTACGTAATTGACCAAGATCGAAACGACGCTGATCAGCATCGGAGTACGGGCGTCATTCAGGGCGTAAAAGGCCGGAGAAAGCACTTTGACGGCCGCGTAGCCGGCGAGACCGATCGAGTAAGCTGCCAAGGCGTTCGCGGTCTGAGCCGTATCGAAGCTCGTGAATCTTCCATGCTCGAAGACGAGCGCGACAATCGGCCGGCCTAAAACAGCGAGGCCGACCGCCGAGGGGATGCACAGGAGAAAAACCAGTGCCAGCGAATGTGCCAGGGTCTGGCGGAATTCAAGATAATTCGGATTGGTCGTGCTGCGTGACAATGGTGGCAGAGCGGCCGTCGCGATCGCAACGCCGAAGACGCCGATGGGGAACTGCATGAAGCGAAAAGCGTAGCTCAACCAGGAGACCGGCCCGTTGAGGACGGCACCGGTGGCGGGATCGACGATCTCGGAAGCGAAGTTGGTATTGACGAAAACGTTGATCTGGACTGCCGCAGTCCCGATGATCGCCGGCCCCATAAGGCGCATGATCTGGCGCACACCTGGATCATTGAAGCTCAACGTCGGGCGGTAACGAAAGCCGGCGCGGCGCAGACTCGGCCATTGCACGGCGAACTGTAGAAAACCACCAACGAGAGTGCCGTACGCCATGCCTGCGATTGGAGTGAGACCGAGATGCGGTCCGAGGCTGAAACCGAGCAACAGTCCGCCGATCACGGATCCCAAATTGAAAAATACCGGCGCGATCGCCGGAATGGCAAATTTGTTGCGCGCGTTCAGTATGCCCATGGCTTTCGCGGCAAGGGCGATCAGCAGCAAAAACGGAATCATGATACGAGTAAGATGGATCGTCAGTTCGGCTTTGCCGGGCACAGCATAAAAGCCAGGAGCGAGCCAGTAGACGATCGAGGGTGCGAAGGCCCATCCAAGAACGCAAATCACACTGAGTACCAGCACCAACGCGGTGGCGACACGATTCGATAGGCGGAAGGCTTCTTCTTGACCTTTACTTTGCTGAACCTGAGTAAATGTCGTAACGAAAGCCGCGGATAAAGCGCCCTCGGCAAAGAGATCGCGCAGCAGATTCGGAATCCGAAAAGCGGTCAGGAATGCATCGTACTGCAGGCCGGCGCCAAAGAGCACGGCAAACACTTGGTCACGCACCAAGCCGAGCACCCGGCTGGCTGTTACAGCTAGGCTGATGACTCCGGCATTGCGCGCGACGCTGGCGCGACCGTGCTGAGCGCGATCTTCGTCCATGGTTAGCGATTAAGAATTTCTCTAGGGGTAGCATGAAACCTGCCGGGCGTCGACGCGCGCGGTCGTCGGCGCACATGCGTATGCGCGCAGACTGTTGATTGACAGAACGGGGTGGTCTCGCGTAGCCTCCAGAATCCCAGCGGCGGGTTGTGCCAAGATCGAAATTTACCAAAGATACGGTTGATTGTTTAGTGACTCCGGGTGCTCGATAGGAAGCAATGAAGCGGCGGAAAAAAATTTTAGCTGTTGGAGCGATCGCGTATCTCATCATGTACGGGTTTGCTGCCGCGGCACAAAGCCAAAACGAGCCCTTTTACAGAGGTAAGACCCTGAGGTTCGTGGTCGGCTCGGCGCCGGCGAATTTCTATGACTCGTGGGCTCGGCTAATCGGCCGCTATTGGGGCAAGCATATTCCGGGAAATCCGAACGTCATCGTACAGAATATGCCCGGCGCGGGATCCATCACTGCGGTCAATTACGTTTATGGCGTAGCAAAACCTGATGGACTGACAGTGGTGCTGCCCAATAACAGCATCTATATCGAGCAACTCGTCGGCCGACGCGAGGCGCAGTTCGACCTGCGCAAATTTCATTGGCTCGGCTCGTCGGCCCAGGAATCGATCATGTTTTACATGCGCGCGGATACACCGTACAAATCGATCGCTGAAATCATTCGAGCCAAACAGCCGCCAAGTTGCGGCGGCTCGGGAACCACGAGCTCGGATTACATCGTGGCAAAGATTCTCGAACTGGCCGTCGGCGCGAAGATCAACTCGGTTTCCGGTTATCAGGGCGGCAGCGATGCGGATCTGGCCGTCGAAAAAGGCGAGATCGTTTGCCGAGCTCACACGCTGGCATCTCACTTCGGGCGGGAGCCTTTCAATTCGTGGCACAAAAAGGGTTTCGATCTTCACCTGCTTCAGTCGGGACGGAAACGCGATGCCCGTGCGCCGGAGGCTCCGACCTTGTATGAGATTTTGGAAGAATTCAAAGTGCCGGATGCTAAGCGGCGTGTCGCGCAAGCATTGCTCTCGGGCGGGGAGTTCGGCAGGCCGGTGTTGGTTACACCGGGGACGCCGCCCGAGCGAGTCAAAATATTGCGCGATAGCTTTCGCAGCGTTGTCAACGACCCGGAGCTATTGGCGGAAGCCAAAAAGAGCCGGATGGACGTGGAATATACAGCGGGAGAAGATTTGGAGGCCTTGCTTAAGGAAGTATTGAACCAGCCGCCCGAAGCTATCGAGCAAGCCCGAAAAATTTTAGGCAATTGACGGAGGAACCATGGAGGTCACCGCGAGTTTAGCCAAATTTGTGACGCAACTTAGTTACCAGAGCATACCTCCGAACGCCATCGAAACGGCGAAGATGGCTATTCGCGACTGTCTTGGCGTCGCGCTCGCGGGCAGCAAAGAAGAAGATGCGCGAATTGCCGCCGAGATTGCCCGCCAGGAAGCGGCGCGAGGGGAAACGGGCGTCATAGGACAGGGATTTAAGACATCGGCACTAAACGCCGCGCTTGCCAACGGGACGGCGGCCCACGCCCTCGATTACGATCATAGTTTTACGGTGATGGGCCAGCCCACAGCTCCGGTCGCTCCAGCGACCTTCGCGTTGGGAGAGGCACTCGGAGCAAACGGACGTAAAATTCTGGAAGCGTATGTCGCCGGGTTCGAAGTCACAGCGAAACTGGTACATTCTCTCAGCGAAAGCAGCCACGATGGCTGGCATGCGCCGAGCACGTTAGGTTGTTTCGGCGCCGCGGCGGCATGCAGCAAGTTGCTCGGTCTCGATGCGACAAAAACGCAAATGGCTCTCGGCATCACGGCGTCCATGGCGAGCGGCATCGTGGCGAATTTCGGCACGATGACAAAACCCTTGCATGTCGGATTGGGCGCGCGTAACGGCGTGCTCGCTGCCAAGCTCGCGGCCGGCGGCTACACGGCTAACGCGAAGGCCATTGAAAGCGGATTTGGATTTTACCAAGTCCTGCACGAAAACGCGCCGATTCATGAACAGGCGTTGGAGGAACTCGGCCGCTCGTATGCCTTGCTTACCGATGGATTGCGCATCAAACCCTATCCCTGCGGCGGGCTTACGCATCAGGTGATCGATTCGGTACTGGAGTTCAGAGCCAAACAGGGCTTGACTCCGGAGATGATCGATCGGGTCGACGTCGATGTGGTGAAACATACCTTCGACCGGATTGTGTTCCGTGTGCCGCAAACCGGCATTCAGGGCAAATTCTGTATGCCCTATTTAGTCGCCCGAGCCATTATCGACGGTAAAATCGGCCTGCACATTTTCACCGACAGCGCAGTGCGCGATCCAAACGTTCTGAAACTGGCTGAAAGGGTGCAGATGAATCTCGATCCCAATCTAAAAAAGAGCGATGCCGCCGGACGGCCCTGCCGGGTCACCGTTCGGTTGAAAAACGGTCAAACTTACACGCGGGAAGCGCAGCATGCGAAAGGCGGCCCCGAATATCCCATGAGCGAAACCGAGCTGCGCGACAAATTTACTGAATGCGCGCTGGAGGCCATCGACGCAAGCCGCGCGGCGAAGGCGTTGGAGTCCATCGGAAACTTGGAAAGCCTCACTGACATTCGTCCGCTCTGCGGTTTGATCAGCGGCTGATTTTTTTTGTTTGTCGCCAGGCAGTGCTGACCAAGGCTTTTTTAGCTCAGCGCGACACAAGGCTCGAGTGTCGTTGCCTCATCTGTCAGGTAAAAACCAGGTTCAAGCGGCTCGTCTAATAAAGTGTTGCAATTTGTGGTTATCCGTAGTTACAGCGCTCGTCGCGATTTCATGGAGGCGCTTTGCGGGCGTTTGCCACCTTCCGCAAATTGACGTTATAAGATTTTATGTTCATGCAACTCGCTACGTTTAGCTCGGAGCTTCATTATCATGCCGGCTAGATCGGGTGCCGATTATATCCGCGCGCTCCGCGATGGACGCGAGGTTTGGCATGCCGGGCGGCGCATCGACGACGTGACGGCGCACTCCGGTTTCACCGGAACGATCAAGACGCTGGCTGATTTGTATGACAAGCAGCATGCGCCTGAATGCCGCGATGTCATGACTTTTGAGCAGGAAGGCGAACGGATTTCCTACAGCTATCTGGCGCCGAAAGATGCCGAGCAATTGGCGCGCAAACGGAAGAATATCGAATTCTGGGCGCAAGAGACCTTCGGGCAAATGGGCCGCTATCCGGATTTCTGCGCGCAACTCGTGGTCGGGCTTTTGGATTGGACTCATGCGATTGAGAAACACGATCGTCAGTGGGCGGATAACGCGCGCCAGTATTATCGCCATTGCCGCCGTAACGATCTCTGCTTGACCCATGCGCTTACCGATCAGTACTACGACCGCACCAAGCGGGTCAGCGAACAAGCAGATCCTGACCTGATCCTCCACATCGTCGGCGAAACCAAACAGGGCCCGGTGGTGCGCGGTTTGCGTACGCTGGCGACATTAGCGCCGATTTCGGATGAAGTTTTGGTTTACCCCAATCGGCCGCGCGACGCCGACGAAGCCGACTACGCCATCGCTTTCGCCGTTCCGATGAACATGCCGGGCCTGAAAATTATTTGCCGCGACCTATACGCGGAACATGCCGACCCCGAGCGCCAGCCACTGACGGCACGCTTCGATGAAGTGGACGCGGCGCTGATCTTCGAAGACGTCGTGGTGCCGTGGGAGCGCGTGTTCGTCTACAAAAACCCCTCATTGCTCGCGGGCATCATGTACATTCACACCTGGGCGCAGTATTCGACGATGCTGAGGTTAGTCATCAAGCTCGAAGGATTTCTGGGAATCGCGCAGTTGCTCACGCAATACGCCGGGCGCAACAAAAGCACGACATCGCAGCTACTGCTTTCGAGCCTGATGCAGGACATCGAAATTCTTCGTTCTTGCATTCAGGTCGCCGAAGCGAGGGGGTATTTTAGTCCTGGAGGGACCTGGACGCCGCTGTTAAGCGCTGCTTACCGCGTCCATAGCATCGAGGCGTCGGATCGGGCTGAACGGACCATGGAGGGGTTGCTGACCAGCACGTTGATGTTGAGCGGTGGCGCATCCGACCTCGACAGCGCTGTTGGCCCCCTGGTTGATCGTTACTTCCGCGGTGGCGCGCCGAACACCAAGGAACATTTGCGCCTGATGGCAATCGCGGCCGATATGGTGATGACTCCCTTCGGCAAGCGCAGCCAACTGTACGAGCGCCTGCAAAGCGGCGAAGTCGACCGCATGCGCCTACGCCTTTACGGGCAATATCAAGATCGAGCGCCGGCTGAGCGAATGCGCCAATTCGTTGGCAGGATGGATCGCGAACGGTGATCGAGCCGTTGCGGATAATTGGGAGTAGTCATGCAAAACGGAACCAAGCGGCGTCGGATCTCGGTGCGCAATTCGCCCATCCACGGCCGCGGCGTCTTTGCCCTGAAGCGGATTCCAAAGGGAACGCGTATCATCGAATACAAAGGCATGCTGATCACGGATAAGGAGGCGGATCGGCGCTACAGTCGAATTCAAGCTCATTCGCCCCACACGATGCTGTTTTCGGTGGATGACGGACTAGTGATCGATGCGACGCGGAAAGGCAACTCGGCGCGCTGGATCAACCATTCTTGCGCGCCCAACTGCGAGATCGAGGAAGAGCATCATCGAATATTTATCGAGTCTCGGCGCAATATCTCCGCTGGAGAAGAGCTCACCTACGACTACAATCTGCAAATCGGAGAGAAGCATACCAAAACAGCCAAGCGCGAACACGCTTGCTTCTGCGGCAGCCGCCGCTGTCGCGGCACGATGTTGGGCGAAGAGGAATAACTCCGCCGTCGGCCGCAGGATTGCTCGACCGCTTTGGGTGGCTTTCCCGTGCGAATGCACATTGCGAAATAATCAGCAGCCCGATGGAAGCACCGGCGGATCTTCGGTGGACTCCGTATTCCTTAACTGAGCGGGACTGGCGCTGGAGTCGCGTGCGGGATCATGCGGCGAGGGCCGGACTGGACTGCGCCTTTGAGCCGCTATGCGTGGACGGGCGCAATCCGCATTTATCCCTCGAACAGGCGGGACATGTTCCGATTGCCGCTTTCTGACCGAGCTCGATAATGCGCCGGTTATCTTAGCGACGGACGGCGCTAGCCGATCGCGATCTCGAAACACAGCAGGTAGCGCTAAAAAGTTTTTATTCCTTGGGGCGGTTCGACTTCAAACAACCGGATCACCGTGCCGATGGTCATGTAGTGTCCGAGAAGTCCGACCGCTTCGATGAATTTTGCCTGACCCAATTCGCTTTTCATTCTGGCAAACAACGGTTCGGGCAGCGTATGGTCGCGCACTAGAGTGCGGGTGAACTCGACCAGCAGCCGCTCGCGGCCGCTAAACTTTTCAATTGGCGCTTTGGCCCGCAGCGCGTCGATAATTTCGGCAGCAATGCCGAGTTTCTGCGCGCGGATTTCATGGCGGCACCAGGCATAGCGCGCCTCAAGCTCGCGGGCTGCGGCGAGAATCATGATTTCGCGGTCTGCATCGGGCAACAATGAATCGTTACGAAAATAGTCTTCGGTGGCGGCGAAATACTGGGCCATGGCAGGCGAATGCATGAGCATGGAATAGGGACCGCCGCCGCCCGTGCGCGCGGCGTGGATGTGATCCCAAATTTTTTTATGCTCGACAGGAAGATCGTCGCGTTTGGCGGCGGGCAGTCGGCTCATATTGGCTCCTTATTCGGACTCATCGACAGGTTCATCATTTTCAGCGCGGCGCGACCCAGTATGCCGTAAGGATTGCCGATCGTTTCCTGCAGCTCAAAATGATTGAACCCTTCCGCGACGATCAGCTCGACCGGTTTACCGGCAGCTTGGACCGCCGCGGCAAATTCGCGATTCTGTCTCTGAAACTCCGGCGTTTCTTGCGAGCCATAGGCAACGATGATCGGCGCGGTGAGCTTGTCCAAGTGCCGTTGTGAGCTGAGCAGTTGCTCGATCTCGTCGGTGAATTTCACGTATTGGCTCCGTTTGGATAGACGGACCGGTTTTAAATCGTACATGCCGCTGGCCACCAGTCCGCCTTTGAGAATGTTCGCCGGCAGGCCGAACTCCTTCGGCCAATCGGTAACGAGCGCACAGCCGGCGAGATGAGCGCCGGAAGAGTGGCCGGTGATGTAGAGCCGAGCAGGATCGCCGCCAAAATGCGCGGCATTTCTATAGACCCACGCGACGGCGCTCCGAACCTGTTGCGCCATCGGCATGAGACTGCCGCCGGCATTCTGGACGAGGACGAAGTCCGGTATGACGAAGTGAGCGCCGGCGTTAATGAACGTCTCGGCCAGATAAGCGGAGTCTCTGGCCTGTCCATTGCGCCAGGCGCCGCCGTGAATGAAGATGTTTATCGGCGCGTTGGCGGAGGTCGTCTTGTAAAGGTCGAGCTTTTCATCCTCGGAGGAGCCGTAGGCGATGCGCTCTGGCGTCACGCGCTTGAGCATCGCTTCGCTGGCAAGTCTGCGACGCGTCGCGATTAGCTGTTGATTGGGAGCATAGACGCTCTGATCGTAAGCATCATCAAGCTCTTTCTGATCCATATCGAGCCAGACGAGGGGGCCTTTCGTGCGCGTCATAGAGCCTTCGTTCATATCGTTGTATCCGTTCTGCAAATTCTACAAGCCGGCGAATTTTATTTGTAAAGGGAGCTGACAAACCCACTCTTGACTATTTCTTCCAAGACCGAGCGATCGGCGAGCTTCAGGCTTTCCGGGGTAGCGCCGTCTTTCTTGCCAATGGTTTGTTGAATACCCGCGAGCAATGCGGCGCGCGATGGAACCTCGGGAATATCGCCCATTTTTTTACCGACATAATAGTCGTAGGCAATGCCTGCCTCTTCGGCATTATTCATCTTCAAATATTTTTGGATTGCGTGTGTACCGAGAGCTCGATTGGCTTTGATCGCCTGCATTCCTTCGAGGATCGCCTTCATGAAATTGACGACCTGAGGCCGGTGTGATCGGAGATATTCGCGCCGCACGATGTAATCGGTGTTGGGAAAGGGCAGATCGAGATTCGCGAGATCCGCCAGTAAATTCATCTTGTGCTTGGTCACCGTCAAAGTCGAGAGGGGTTCGTTGAACACGGCCGCCTGCACGGCATTCTGCGTGAGCGCGGTAAAACGGGCGCTTTGACCGCCCACCTGAAGGATCGCCGCGTCCTTCCCGGGATCGAGACGCAGTTTCTTGAGCGCTTCTCTGGCTGCGAATTCCGAGGCCGAGCCAAAGCGGCTAATGGCGACTTTTTTGCCGCGCAGGTCTTCGGCGGTTTTGATCTCGGGACGGCCGATCAGTTGGAACGGAATGAAATTTATGATCCCGCCGATGATCGTGAGATCGCCTCCTTTGGTATTGGCGGTGATCGCCAACGCTCCCGTAGAAATCAGATATTGCAGTTCACCGGCGAGCAGCGCTTGTCCGCTGACGGTGCCGTTATCGATGATGATGTATTCCGGTTCGAGTCCATACTTTTGAAAGGTTTTGGCTTCTAAACCTGCCCACACAGCCGCGCTGCTTGCGGCCAGACCACCAGTGGCAATGCGGATTTTTTCGGCAGCGATGCCGGACTGAATCCAGAAACCCAAGAGCGCTGCAGCGATTACGCTTGGCTGATAAAAAATTTGCCGAGCCTTACGCGTGCTTTTTCGTCTTGAGATCATGCCTTAGACCCGGTGTATCGAACCTATTTACTGGATGCCGTAAAACCTTTTCGCATTGGTACCGAGAATAGCCTGCTTGTCCGCTTGGGTAAGATCCTCGCGACTCTGGATGTGCTGAAGCTCGATGCGGCATGACTCGGCATCGAAGCTCTCATGAGGAAAGTCGGTGGCGAAAACGAACGGCTCGTTACCCGCTTCCCGGACCGCGTAGCCGAGGCCGTGATCGTCGCCATCGAATCCGACAAAGATCCTACCGGCTTGGACATGGCGGCGGAAATAATCGCTCGCCATGACATCCGGTTTGGAGCTCGGCAGAAATTGACCATGGATATCCACTTGCAGGTGATGTGGATAAGAACGGTCGAGTCGATCCATGAAAAAGGGAACCCATGTCGCGCCGCCTTCGAGAAAGCCGACGCGCAGCTTAGGAAATCGATCGAAAATGCCATAGGACAACATCGCGGCAGCTTGGGCCATTATGCCGAAGGGATGGCCGAGCGCGTGGACCGGATAGTAAACGCCGATGGAGTCCATACCGAGATGGTGAAGCGCCCCCACATGCACTGCGAGAGGCACATTCAATTTCTCCGCTTCTTCGTAAATGGGCCAGTAAATCTTTGCGCCGTAGTGGCCTTTGATTGCTTCGCCATTGGACGGCAGCATGGCGCCGACCATACCCAGTTCCGTGACGGCGCGCCGGAGCTCGGCGCAGGCAGCCTCAGAGTCTTGGATCGGAATGAGCGCCATGCCTTTGATCCGCGGGGACACTTTAGTGAACTTTTCAAAAAGCCAGTTGTTGTAGGCGCGGCACGCAGCAATCGCCCAGTCTTCGGCAATGATACGGCCGACTGCGAGGCCGGCGGTGGGATATACCACGGTCCAATCGATTTCGGTCTCGTCAAGGAAATCGATCCACTCTTTCGGACCCACGTTGCCCGTTCGCGAGCGCTTCTCGCCGCCTTCGAGAAAATGAAAATGAATATGATCGAACGAGGGAAAAACCTGCGTGCGGTTACCGGCCGGCATGAATTTCGAAATCTCGTCCATACAAGGCCGGTCGTTGACATGGCCGTCGGCATCGATGATCTGCATGTAAGGTTTCCTTTCGCGGATCTGCTTGCCCTATAACAACTCGGCTCTCTCGGTGTCAACGACGGAAGATTTCAGCGTTCGTGGCTCGGATCCGAGGTGGCGCAAAAAATCCGCTCATGATAGGAGCAGAGCGCAGGCAGACGGAGGTGGCAATGAACCGGTTTGCGCTCATTGTAGTAGCGGCGGTCGCGATTTTGTCGGCTTCAAATAACGCCCCCGGGCAGGATGGCAAACTTGTCGAGGCGGCGAAAAAAGACGGCGCCAAGGTCATCATCTACGGATCGCTTGAAACACCGGTAATCGACGGTGTCATCCAAGCTTTTCGAAAAAAGACCGGCATTAACGCGGAGTATTGGCGCGCCTCCGCGATGAGCGTGATGAACCGCGCGATGACCGAATATCGCGCCGGGAATCCAGCGTACGATATCGTGCTCAACAACTCCGACCCGCTCGTGATCATGCGAATGATGGCATGCTCGCGAAATACGATTCGCCGACGGCGCGAAAATATCCCGCGGACCAGATCGATGCGCGTTTCGGGCCGATCACACGCTATGGCATTGTGGGAATCGTGTATCATAAAGGCTTGATCAAACCGGAAGACGCGCCCAAAGCGATCGAGGATCTCGTCAATCCGAAATACAAAGGATTGCTGGTCATGGCCGACCCGACGCTGCACGTGACGACCATCCAGTGGTTGAGCAGTTTGCATAAAATCATGGCGAGGGAGAAGGCGGACCGATTCATTCGAGACTTAGCGGCAATGAAACCGGTGATGGTCGAATCCATGCTGCCCGTGTCGGAACGTGTCGCGACCGGCGAGATTCCGATTGGGCTCACGTTCGTCAAATTCGCCTATAGTGCGGCCCAAGCCGGTGCGCCGCTCGACTACGTCAAAATCGATCGAATGCTCGGCGACAGCCATTTCGTCGTGCTCGGCAGTAAAGCGCCGCATCCGAACGCCGGCAAAGCATTCATCGATTTTTATCTCGACGATGAAAGTATGAGGATACTCGCGCAGAACGGCGAGTTCGCCAATCGCAAAGGGATTTACCCGCCGTTACCGGGGGCGGAAAAGATTCAATACGTGCAAATGGAAGTCCTCGAACCTAAAGCGTTCGAGGAAAAGAAAAAGGAGTTGGGCAAAATTTTTCTGCGTTGACCGAACGCATTACGTAAGTCAGTCAGCTCGTTCGCTCGCGTCATGACGAACGCCGCCGCTCGGTGTTCGCGCTCTCGACAATTTCGCCCGCGACACGATGATAACAGTCGAGCGCTAACTGCCGCCGGCCCGCAGAGCTATCTTCGTAGCGCGAGCAATCGATTTTGCGCCGGATCGAGACCACCACCTCAATTCGACGCAGCGATAACAATTTCCAGAAATGAGGTACAAAATCCATATCGTCATAACAGTAGATCCAGTCACGATTCTCCTTCGACACAGGTGTATCGTTCAGACGCGTATAGCGGAGAGTGATCGGCACGATGATCGCGTGATTACGCAGAGGCGCAGCGAGCGGGGCGGTTTGAAACGGCAATATACGTTCGCCGTTGGTGGCGCGTCCTTCCGGAAACAAAAGAATATTCGCTCCCTGATTTAGTCTTTTTCTCATTTCGAGAACCAGTGAACCAATTTGGTGCTTTCTCTGGCGATCGATAAAAATCGTACCGCATATGGCTGCCCAAAAACCGATGACCGGCCAGTTTTTTACTTCCTTTTTCGAGACGAACACCGCCGGGAAGATGCTGCCCAAAACCAGACCATCGACATAGCTGAAGTGGTTGCTGATGATTACCCTGCCGCGCGCCAGCACGGGTTCCATTTCGCCCTCTATTTTGACATCGAGATTCAGAATTGTTCGCAACAGAAACGTGAAGCTATACGTTAACCTGCTGATGATGGTCCAGCGGTTGGGCAGTTTGAGCAAGCTAATCCACAGATGCACGAACGCAATCAAGGCGAAAAAAAATGCCCAGAGCGAAACAACGGCAGCAAATTTAACCCATCGCATATTGATTCGACGCTTCCAGGCTGAGTCATACCAGATTTGGGAAGCATTGCCGATCGCGACGGTCTATCTTCCTTTTGCTGGCGATGCAAGGAGTTTGAGCATAGTACGATATCACTGGCAAATCCGTCTGTTTCGAAATACAACCTATGCGCTGCCGTTTTGTATTGGTGAAAGGACCGCTCGTCATGAATTGCAAAACGATCACGGAGGGACAGGGCAACAGATGAGGTCCGCGAAACAGGCCTGGCGTGAAAAACCCGTGCCGAATCAGCGCTGAAACAGGCAATGCATTAGTTTTAAAAAGCCCTCGCTCAGATTCACTGCGGTTGGTTTGTTCGTAAAATCCTGGTCCCAGCCATCCTTATAGGACGCCTAGGACATCGAGGAGTTAGGCCTATCCTCAACCGCCTCAGCAAACCGCACACGCAGACCCGCACGGTTCTTGCTGAAAAAATATCAACCCATCGATCCCGAGTGACAACAGTTGAAATCTCGGTCGGTGTATCGCGATAACCGGCTCGGGTATGGTGACATCACAGGCACGAAGAAATCGTTTTTGGTCCGCTCACCCTAAACATCATTTGATGATAAGGCTGCGGTTATGCAACCCAAGGGAAAGACCGAGTAGCGGTTCGCCCTTGCTTCCCGTTGATACTCCGGAAAAACAAGCACGTCCAAAGGGCTTGAACGATTTGAACGACCGAGTCTATTGTCTCGATGAGAGAAGCGATCGAATGTCGAAATTGAAGCCAGTGCAATCTTTGTCGGGTTATTCCGACCTTTTGGGCGCTCCAACTCTGCTGCGACCGGTGCGCTCAACCCAAATCGTGAGCCTGCTTTTACTGCGCTGTTGCTTGAGTCTTTTGCTGCTGCTCAGTTCCGCAACCGCCCTGGCGGCGGAGGTCAAGCAAGGCAAGATGTTCTATATCCAATATTGCAGCGCATGCCATGGCCAGGAAGGACATGGCAATGGTCCGGTGAGCCGTTACATCAATGTGAAAATACCAGATCTTTCGCTGCTCAAGAAGAATAACCATGGCGTCTACCCTTTGGATCAAGTCCTGTCCGCAATAGACGGCCGGCGCGACGTGCGCGCTCACGGTGATCGACAAATGCCGGTCTGGGGAGAGGTTTTCACCATTGAAGAGCGTAAGTACCCTGAACAACGCGGGGGCTTAAAAGCGAAGCTGATTGCGGATTATGTGGCTACTTTGCAACGGTGATTGTTTTTGCGCATTTGAAAATTCTCGGACGAGATCTCCCATTCTTGCCAACAGATCGAGCTTGCAGCTTAGAATGCTTCGTAATTTCGCATAAAAATCAGCACGCCTTATTGGCACAACCTTCGCTCAATCGCAAACAGAAAACCGAGCGGAGCATCAACGGGCACTTATTGAGCTAGTCTGGATACGAAAAACTTTGCCCACGCAAAAGGAGGATCCAATGAAGAATCTCTCTTTAGGATGTGCAGCGATGCTGGTGCTTTTGGCGTCACGCCTCTTTGCCGCACCGATCGAACTGGGGGCTTCCGTCCAGTTAACCGGGCAATTTGCGAACACCGGCCGCTATTATGGCGATGCGTATCAATTTGCGGTGGAAAAAATCAACGCCGCCGGTGGCGTAAAGGTCGGCAATTCACGGGAGAAACTGAACCTCAAAATTCTCGACAACCAGTCGGATGTCAACCTGAGCGTGCGTCAGTACGTCCAGCTCGTTACGCAGGACAAAGTTAATTTTCTGCTCGGCCCGTTCGCCAGCGATTTTGCTCTCGCCGACTCGGCAATTTCCGAAAAATACAGCATTCCGATGATTCAAGGAGGCGGCGCTTCCGACCAGATCTTCAGCCGTGGCTATAAATTCATTTTCGGAACGTTGCCGCCGGCGAGCGATTATTTTCAAAGCACGCTCGATCTAATGGGCCAGCTCAAACCGCCCCCGGCAACGCTGGCGCTTCTGTTTGCCGATGATGCCTTTGATGTTTCGGTCGCCGATGGCACACGCAAGGCAGCCGCGAAAACCAAACTGAAGATTGTCGTCGATCAGCGCTACAGCTCAAAAGCCTCCGACTTCAATTCCATTCTGTCTTTGATCAAAAGTCAGACCGTGGATGCGATTTTCGTCGCCGGACATGAAACGGAAATTTTGAACTTTATTCGTCAGGCCAAAACACTCAATGTGAACCCGAAGCTATATTCATTTACGGTCGGCGTACCCAGCGCGGATTTTCGCGCCGCCCTGAGTCAGGACGCGAACTACGCTTTTGGCATGAGTTCGTGGGTCCCGTCTGCGGCCCTGAAGGACGATTATTTCGGCAATGCCGAACAGTTCACCAACGAGTACAAAAAGCGCTTCGGTTACGAACCCGATTATCATGCCGCCTCGGCCGTAGCCGATGTCGAAGCGTTTGTAAAAGCGATCGAATCCGCCAACGGCATTGACCCTGCGAAGGTACGCGACGCGATCGCAAAATTAGATTTTGATAGTTTATACGGCCGCATCCGTTTCAATTCCGCGGGACAGATCAATTTGCCGCAAACCGTGGTGCAGGTTCAAAAAGGCAAATTGGTGCCGATTTTCGGCCCCAAGGGGCTACTAGAACAACCGCTTTACCCGATGCCCGAGTGGAGCAAGCGCTAGGTGCAGCTCCTTTGGCAGATTCTCGTCAATGGCGTGTTGCTTGGCGGGCTATATGCGTTGATGGCCTTGGGCCTGGTGCTTGTCTGGGGCGTGCTCAACATCGTCAACCTCGCCCACGGCGCGCTGATCATGTTGGGCGCATACGCTTGTTATTATCTGTTCGCTGGTTTGGGCTGGGATCCTTTTGCGGCGTTACCGGTCGCGATGGTGCTGTTATTCTGCCTCGGTTATCTTCTCCAGCGCTATGTGCTGAACCTGATCATCCGGGCGCCGATGTTCAATACCTTGCTGATCACCTTCGGACTCGAAGTCGTGATCACCTATCTTGCCCAAATGATCTTCAGCGCCGATTTCCGCACCGTGAATCCCAGTTATGCGGGCGCCAACTTCATCTTTCTCGGCGCAACCGTGCCGCTGGTGCGCTTACTGGCGTTCGGCGTTGCCCTCGGGTTGACCTTCGTTTTATGGCTTTTCCTTGAGCGCACCCGCATCGGCAGGGCGATTCGCGCCACCGCGCAGAATCTGATCGCCGCACGACTCTACGGCGTTAACCCGCGGCATTTGTATGCACTCACGTTTGGCATCGGCGCCGCTCTCGCGGGTGCTGCTGGCACGCTTTACGGCGTGGTTTCGCAGATCAATCCTTACATCGGCTCCGGTTTGACAGGAAAATCGTTCGCCATTGCGATCATCGGCGGTTTGGACAAATCGATTTACGTCCTGGCGGGCGGGCTGTTTCTTGGCATCGTTGAAGCTGTCACCGCCCTCTACATCGGTCCGACTTATACCGATGTCGTCAGCTTTGGAATTTTAGTTCTGGTGCTGATCGTGCGTCCCACGGGACTACTCGGGCGGACCGCGTGAGCTTTTTTACGAAATGCGCTTTGGGCGGCCTTGCGGTCGCGCTAGTCGCGACCATACCCTGGTGGGGTTCAGCGGTGCTGGTGCAATTCGGTATCAATGTCTTGATTCTCGCGACCCTGGCGCAGAGCTGGAACATCATCGGCGGCTATACCGGCTATCCTTCATTCGGGAACTCGGTGTTTTATGGGCTCGGCGGCTATGGCGTCGCGATTACGATGGTGCAGTACGGCCTGTCATTCCCGGTCGGCATGGCCATAGGGGTGGGTCTTGCAGGGGCTTTCGCGATTCTGCTCGGGATACCGGTTTTGCGCCTGCGCGGTCACTACTTTGCCATTGCGACTCTCGGATTGGCCGAGGTGATGACGGCGATTGTCTCCAATCTCGAAATCGCGGGGCGGAATGTCGGGCTCATTCTCCCTTTGGTGAAGGGGGACGCGTTATTTTTCGAATTAGCTCTTGCGCTCTTGGTCGTGACTACCGTCGCCATTGCTTGGATCTCGCGCAGCCGCTTCGGGTTTGCGCTGATCGCGATCAGAGAAAATGAGCAGGCGGCTGCAGTCATGGGCGTGAATACGACGTTGTATAAGATTCTCGCATTTGCGCTCTGCAGTGTGTTTGCCGCGATTGCCGGCGGCATCCACGCCTATTGGATCACATATCTCGATCCAGGCAGTGCCTTCGATGTGACACTCAATGTGAAGATGATCATCATGGCCGTGTTTGGCGGTGCAGGAACAGTCTTCGGCCCGGTCCTGGGCGCGTTTGTATTATCGGGAATATCAGAGATTCTCGCTACTAAGGTGACGAGCCTCGCAAGCATCTTTTTCGGCATCGTCATCGTTGCCGCAATCGTCTTTATGCCTCGTGGTTTCGCGGACTTCGTCCGGCAATTTCGCCAATTGGGCTGGCGCTACTTTCAGGAAAACATTCGAACTTATCGAGTTTAGCATGGACGCAATTCTCGAGGTCCGCAATCTCACCAAACGGTTTCGCGGCTTGCTAGCGATTGATCACGTCAGCTTCAGCTTGGAACGGAACGAAATTCTCGGTCTCATTGGACCGAATGGCGCCGGGAAAACGACAATGATCAGCCTGATCAGCGGTACGCTCGAACCCACCGAAGGCGAAGTTTCGTTCGAGGGAACGCCGATCCGTCAGCTCCCGGCCTATCGGCGCGGACGACTGGGGATCGCGCGAACATTCCAGGTTATGCGACCGTTTCCGGGCCTGACGGTGATCGACAATGTCGCGGTTGGAGCGCTCTTCGGCGCCACCGGCCACAGCCGCCTGCTGCGAGATGCTCGAGCAGAAGCGCAACGGTGGTTGGAATTCGTCGGCTTGGATCGACGTGCGCGCCAGCGGGCGGACTCGCTCGGCGGACCGGACCGTAAACGGCTCGAGCTCGCCAAGGCGCTGGCGATGAGACCCAAGTTGCTCCTCCTGGACGAAGTCATGGCAGGGCTCAATCACGTGGAGATCGAGCCGTTTACGGTCCGGTCCGCCGAGCGAGTCCGCCCGCTGGCGCGCACGTCGATCCAAGCCGACGAATTC
>JBIOXP010000621.1:0-8724 GCA_044869705.1 Binatia bacterium
ATGCCACCGAATTGAAAAGCCATGCGAGCGCATAACGCCCGCATGGCTTTGATAGGAAAAATGGCGCGTAGACTATCCCCAAATCGGCTTCACGTTCGCATCGAGCCATTTTTTCGGATCTTCGAGAAAGTTTTGATCCGTAACTGGAATAGGCTTGGTGTTCTTGCCAAACGCGGCTTCAATGGACGTATGGGACTTGAAATCGTTGCGCGACGTTTCTCGGCCGACGGAATCGATGGCTTTCTGCCCTTCTTCTGAAATCAGCCACTCGGCGAAAAGCTTGGCTGCGTTCGGATCCGGCGCTTTCACGTAAATGCCCGCTTGCCGTGGGAAAACGACCGGCGGCACGGCCTTGTTGTAATTCACCGGTGTCCCTTTGTGCATTTCCTCGAACACGTCGTGCAGCAAAGCCGGCATACAGATCGAGTACTCACCGGAGATAACCAAGCGAAACATCGCGCTGGTGCTCTGATGGACCGGCACGTTAAGAGCTTTCAAATTCTTCACAAAATTGTTGAAGCGATTGTCGTCTTTCCACAGGGTTTTGAGCCCCGAGAGCTGCGAGCTCAGCGGGCCGGCTCTCATGGGATCGTCCAGAGCGACCAACCCTTTGTACTTGGGAGTCGCGACATCTTCCCAACTCTTGGGCAGGTCTGCGGGCTTCATCTTTTTCGTGTTGTAAGCCAGCGCCTGAACCTGAAGACTTACGGTGGGCATGGTCGGATCGTGCAGATAGAGAACATCTTTCTGGACGGTCTCGTAGTTCATGATAGCCCCCGCCGCGCGGATCACCGGCGGAGCATTATCCGACAGGACCACATCCCAGCTCGCCTGCCCGCCCTGAAACTCGGTAAGGGCACGGGTGACAATTTCAGGGTTCCTGCCCTGCCAGTACGTGGCTTTGATGCCGGGATAACGTTTCATGAAGGCATCGGTAATCACTTTGAGATGCTCGACATCCCACACCGAATAAACGATCAAATTGCCTTCTTGTTTCGCCTTCGGATAAAGCTCGGCACTCACCTTCTCGAACGCCTTGGCTGCCGCTGCAGTGGCAGAAGCGCTGCCGGCCTCTTTACGGACTTGCTCTCTCGAAGGAGCTTTCGCCGCGGGTTTTGCCGTATCTTTGCTTTGCTCCTTCGTTGGCGCCTTTTCTGCCGCCGGCGCCGCCGCGGCAACGAAGATCGTCGCGAAAAGCACGACTGCCATTTTTGCTGTCCTGACCATGCTTGTTTTCCCCTTTCTTAAATTGTATCGAGCGCGAGAGTTACAGACTGAATTTCATTTTGAACATAAATTTGGCGATCGACACCGCGGCGATGAGAATAATCAGATAAATCACGCCACCGGCCGCCGCTTCCGCCCATTGCCCGACCCGGAAATACTCGAACAGGGTCACCGGACCATACTCCTTTCCGGGCGAAGTCAGCAACACCGCCACATCGACATTGCGAATGGCCTCGATGAAGATATAGAAAAGCGCGCCGCCAACCGACGGCTTCAAAATTGGCAAAGTAATTTTGAAGAACACGTGGCGCCAGCGCGCGCCGTGCACCCACGCCGCTTCATCCAATTCTTTATGAATGTTGACAATCGATCCGGAAGCATTGCGAAAAGCGTACGGAAAATAGGCGACAAAGAGACCTATGGCCAAGGCCCAGAGGCTGTTGTACAGCGGAGTGCCCAAAAAAATAATCACCAAGCCCACCGACAAAACCAAAGGCGGAAAAGCCAGCGGCAACGTCCCGATGAACTCAAAGATTTTCGTCCCTGAAGCTCGCGTTCGATAGATGGTGAAAGCCATGACGATACCGGCCAGGACAGTCACGACCGCAATGGTGCTCGACAAAACAAGCGAGTTGTAGAGGCCCGTCACAAAGCTCGGATGACGCATGACCGTATGGTAATTGGTCAGCACCGCGTTGGCGGGGAATTTCATAAAGGTGTCGTAGTCGAAGTACGGAATCATCGACACGACGATCAGCACAACGAACGGGATCGCGATACCGACCAAGAAGTAAATAAACACCATAAAGAACGTCAGGTACTTCCACGGGCCGATGTCGATCACCTTGACGCGATAGCCTTTGCCGGTAATCGTCGCGTACCGTTCGGAAAACCGCGTCGAGCGCACATAAAAATAGAGGATGATGACAGACAGGGCGACCAACACCACGCTGTAAGCCGTCGCCAGCCCCGTGTTGAACTCCAGCGCCATGGAATCATAGACCCGGCTGACAAAAACTTTGATATTGGCTGGCGTTCCCTGCAAAACCGGAGTTTCGAACGAGCGCAGCCCGCGCAAAAAATTCAGCACAAACGCGGAGAGGAAGGCGGGTACCGCCAGCGGAAACGTGATCTTCAGCATCGTGTGCACCGGCTTGCTGCCTGCGATATAGGCGCTTTCCTCCAGTGACGGATCGAAAGATAGAAACACCGGCAGCAGAAACAAGTATCCCAACGGCACGCACGCTAGGCCAAAAACCCAAATCATGCCGGTCATGCTGAAGGCATTGAAAACCGGCGTTTCCACGCCGAAGAACTGCTGCATCATCCCGTTTAGGATTCCCGAGCGAGGCGCTAGCAACAGAATCCATGCGATGTTTTTCATGATCGGCGGCATTAAAATCGGGTAGAGCGGCAGCAACTCGACGAGCGTTTTCCCGGGAGTGTTCGTGCGCGCGACGATCCACGCCAGCAGAGCGCCGACGCCGGTTCCAAGCAGCGCTGATCCGCCTGCATACACCACCGAGTTGCCGAGCATCGCCATAATGTCCTTGTCGCCAAAGACACGCAGGTAATTGGTGACATGGAGGCCAACATTGAATCCCAACCTGCCGGTGGTGAAGCTCCGCCAGAGCACGACCAAAACCGGTGTGATGATGGCTGCACCGGCAATCGCGCTTCCGACGAGCGGCACGAGAGTGCCCTGTCGAAAGGCATTTTTGACGGAATTTCCCCTGGACGTACGGAATCTCCTCGATCTCTTGAGATAGGATTTTACCGGCTGGAGGATTTCATTGGGCGAGAATTACGCTGATGGCCGAGCGGTCGATCGACACAAACGTCTTCCCACCATCGCCGTTCACGCGGATCATCGGGCAGAACTTGTGAGAAGTGACTACCAGCTCCTTCGAACCGATCTGAATCCGGTGATCGGTCAATCCGCCGCGGTACTCCCGGCTGGTCATCATGCCTTCGAGCACGTTATCGGCCCCGCCGGGAAATCCGTCGTGGCTAAGTTTAACTTCGGTCGTGCGGATGACCACTTTGCAAACGTCGCCTGCGGCAGCACTGCGCGGCGCGGGTGATACGAGATTGGCGCCGTTGAACTCCGGAATATTAACGAGACAATTCTCGCCTTCGATCCGAACAACTCTGCCGTCGACCAGAGCGGAATGGCCGACGAAGGACGCAACGAATGGATGCGCCGGTCGGTTATAAATCTCATCGGGTGCGCCGTACTGAAGAATTTTCCCGGCGTCCATAACCACTACCGCGTCGGAGATCGTAAATGCTTCTTCCTGATCGTGGGTGACGTACAGCGCGCTGATGCCCACTTGCTTGATAAGCTTTTTCAACTCAACGCGCATTTCCTCGCGCAATTTAGCGTCGAGATTGCTCAGCGGCTCATCGAGCAAAATCAGTCTCGGCTCGAGCGCGAGACTGCGTGCCAACGCCACGCGCTGTTGCTGTCCGCCGCTCAGCTGCGACGGGAAACGCTGCTCGCGGCCCTGTAAGCCGACAAGCTCCAGCGCTGACATGACTTTGCGCTTTACGTCGGCCGCGGATTTTTTCCGCAACTTGAGACCGAACGCCACATTGTTGTAGACCGTCATGTGCGGCCAGAGCGCATAATTTTGAAAAACGAAGCCAATTTCGCGCGCATAGGGCGGCACTAAGATCCCGCCGTCCACCGATGTCTGCACTTTGCCGGCAATCGCGATTGATCCGGTATCGGGGATTTCCAGTCCGGCAATCGACCTGAGCAGCGTCGTCTTGCCACAGCCGGAGGGTCCTAAAAACGAAATAATTCCCTTCTCGAACTCGAAGGTAACGTCGTCGAGCGCTTTCACCTCTTTGTAGAACTTCGAAACCCCAGCGACATTAAGGATCGACATCGTTTTCCACCGTCATGCGAACGGGCAAAAATACACCAAACCATCGAAACTGCAGAACCTGTTATTTTACTACTCTAATTGCCCAACAAATGGAAACAATCGAAATCATGGAGAAACTGACGCAAGCCGTAGCGACTTGCGCGCACGCACAAAGAGTCCGCCATCTACACTACTCATTTTTCGGCAATCGCTGCCGGGACTTTGGGCGCGGGGATCTTCCAACAGATGCTTCATTACACGGTATTCATGGAGCGAAATGTACATCACAGTGAAAGAAAATGAGTTGCGGTAATTCGACAGCAACGCAGATAAATCCTCAAAAGCCCCCTTCGTCACGGCGGGCCGCAGGACCGGGAGACTTTGGTGCCGCTAACACCCGTCGCGAAGGAAATCGCCTGCGCCGGGCCGCTGAATCCTGTTTTCATAACAGCTTATTGCAGAGAGAACTTCTGCTGGTACTTCGCCACTTCGACTTTCCAGCTGAGACGGTCACGAATCACTCCGGCCAAAGTGCTCGCCGCCGCGGGCTCGCCGTGCACTACGTAAGTCATCCGCGGCGGCTTTTTGAAGCTGCCGAGCCAGCGAAGAATGTCGCCTTGATCCGCATGCGCTGAAAATCCGTCGAGAACCTTGACTCTCGCCCGGACCGGAACAATTTCCCCGAGCAGCTTTAATTCGCTCGCGCCGTCTTGCAACGATCTACCCCGCGTTCCTTCCGCCTGATAACCGACCAAAAGCACTGTTGTCGCCGGATCGGGCAGGCGCTGCTTGAGATGATGCAGCACTCGGCCGCCTGTCGCCATGCCGCTGGCGGAGACAATAATAACCGGGCCTTTTACGTCGTTGACTGCTTTCGATTGTTCGGGTGTGCGATCGATGACCATATGCCGGGAGCTGATCGGACAACCCTCCCGGCTGCTTAATTGCGCCAGTTCGAAATCATGCTCCTCGGTGTGGCGGCAATAAATGTCGGTCGCCTGTATGGCCATGGGACTGTCGATGTGAACGGGAATGGTCGGGATCTCGCCGGCATCTTCCATCTTGCGGACCACGTAAATGAGTTCCTGCGTTCTCCCCACGGCAAAAGCCGGGACAATCAGGCAGCTCCGTCGCGCCGCAACATCTTTGATGATCTCTCGTAAACCGCTTTCGGAATCTTTGGGATGCACACGGTTGCCGTAAGTCGACTCGATGAGCAGCCAGTCGGTATTCGGCGCCGGTTCCGGATCCTTTAGAATCGGACGGCCATACCGGCCGAGATCGCCGGAATCGAGCAACGTTCTTTGTTGGCCGTCTATTTCGAATGAAAGACGCGCCGATCCTGCGCCGAGAATATGACCGACCCGCCCGAAACTGAGCGCTACGTTCCGCATGATTTCTACGGGTTCTGCATTTCGAACCGGTCGTAAGAGCTGTAAAGAGCGTTCCGCGTCCTGCACGGTATAGAGCGGTAACGCCGGTTTGTGCTTGGAGTAGCCATGGCGGTTCGCGTAGCGCGCTTCTTCTTCCTGCAGGTGTGCGGCGTCCGGCAACATCACCTTTAGAAGATCGCACGTTGCGGGCGTTGCGAACACCGGTCCCCGATAACCTTGCGCAACGATTCGCGGCAAATACCCGGAATGATCGATATGCGCATGGGTTAAGATAACGCCTCGCAGACGGGTGAGATCGATCGGCACGGCCGCCCAGTTCCGCAGTCGCATTTCTTTCAAACCTTGAAACAAGCCGCAGTCGATGAGCAGCTGATCGTTGCCGTAAGAAAAAAGGTACTTCGATCCGGTTACCCCGCCAGCCGCGCCCAGGAATTGTAAGAAAGACGGTGGCGAACTAGTCATTGCATTTTCCTTTGCGGCCGGCGAAGCGGTACTGCGTCCACTCGTCAATTGAATGGCGAAGGCGGCGAAATTCGAACTCGCGATCCGCGAGGTAGACGCCGGTTTTCAAGCCGCTCGCCTCACCCGCCTAGCGATCCGCCGAAGTATACCGACGCAAGCGCGCTGCAACCCCTCTGTTTGGCTTGCCTGCCTTACGCCGGTTCGGTCACAATTACCGGCACAGTGTAGCAAAATTCGAACGGGTTCAAATACGTAGAATTGCCAGAATTCACGATCCTGCGTGAGACCGTGGGATTTTAGGAATTTTCCTCGCGTGCTGCTCTTCTCTCTGGATAGTATCCATACAGAGTTGGGGCGGCGGGCAAACGAGTTTGTTGCATAAAGTGGATGAACGGCGGAAAGTCCAAACCCTCACGTTTCATTAGAGCAAATTACACGAACGATGAACGGACTCGTTCGCGATGTCGTGATGCTCGAAGTGGAGGCTCCAAGGCGGGGCTTGTTTTCTGAACGGGCTTGACCCAGGTTAGGCGATTGCTCGAATCCGCCAGTGGTCAATCCATTACGAGGACCCGCGGGTACCCTTGTGCACCGTCTTGGGTTGGCGAATGAACACGCCTAGGTAGAAACAAAGACTGCCACAAGCAAATCCGAGCGTATCAAACAAGACATCCATGGCGCTGGCAGTTCGACTTGGGAGGAAGGATTGATGCCGCTCATCACCAATCGCGTAAATGATTCCGAGCAGTATTGCCAAAAAGATTTGGCTACTAGCGTTAAGAGCGGACCGCTTCTGCAAGATGTGCGTCGCGAGAATGCCCAATATGAAATATTCGCTCAAATGAGCCATCTTGCGGATGAGCAGATCGGCCGTTTCAACACTTAGCCCCGCAAGCCACGGTATGACTGTAGGATAAAGTGAGCCGATCAACGCCTCCGTGTGAGCAGAAGAAAAGCTGGGGGTAGACAGGCCGAAGATCAAACCCATCCACAAAACAATTGCTCCGAAGTCCATCAAATTAAAATTTAACTGATGGTTAACAACGGTACTTTTAGCGATCTCCATCCGATAATCTCAAACGAGATGCGTGAGATGGCGCAAAGCATAGACCAGTCAAAACACGACAGCGATTGCCAAGAAATTACCTGTGTCGTTCTAATAAATCCTTTTATCGGCTTCCATCGGTACCTATTTGTGCTCGCGCGGACTTGCGAACCGTGACCGGCGCTGATCGGTTAACACTCACTCGAGATCAATCCGCCAAGACTCTTACCCACGACTGTGGTAGGGTGCGCCGGATTTATGCGGACAAACCAATACCAGCGTGGCTGGACAACCGGCACTGAAGATTTCGATCGCGTAATCTGTTATATTGGCGACGATCGACGCCCTCCATTGCCGAGCCCTAGTATGAAAACTTGCAGGATTAGCCTATGAACCGCTGTGATTGGATCGAGTGCCGTGAAATAGGTCTGTGGGACGGCGTGGAAAATAGCTTGCTCAACGCCGAAGGCCGAAAAAATATCCGCGTTACCGAAGCGCCTACGCGATTTACCTACCTCTGCCCGAAACATTTCGCCTTAGGAGTGGGCATTTTGAATCAGGGCAAAGTTGATGCGGCGTCTAAAAAATAACTGGCGTTAGCATAGCCGCAGCCTGATTTCGTAATACCCGATCTGCCCTGCTTGTCTGCGTCCCAAGCTGGTAATGTGTTGGTGATCGGCCGATTGTCGGATTTCGCAATCAAAATACTGAACCTCTGACTGTAATGATTCGACCGATGTGAGATGCTCAGTCTCCGATCGCGGCCAATCAAGCGACGCACACCGGATTGCTGTTTCGGTGGGCGGCTGAGCGAGTTACTTTTGTCTCACGATCGGAGCGGACGAGCAGGCAGCAAGGTGTGGCTTCACCAGCGACACCGTCTTGGGCGGGCGATTGTAGGCAACGGCGAAAACATCATGGGCACGACGTGGTATGCCGCGGAAGCTGGCCGTGCTGGGTGCCGGACATACATCGGTGCAGATACATAAAGTTATGTCGCCCTCAGGCGCGCGATGGCGGGAAAATTTCAATACGGCGAAGATCGTGTGCATCGACGGCAAGAAAAAAATCCGCGTAAAAATAAGGTCGCGCGGCTTAGATATACCTACTTGTGAATCTACGCACACGCTTTAAACGGTGAAAGTAGAACCTGGTATTCCCTTCTTAACCCCCCACTAAAATGGCGGAGGGGGCGGGATTCGAACCCGCGGTCCACGAAGTGGACGCCGGTTTTCAAGACCGGTGGTTTCAACCGCTCACCCACCCCTCCGATAACGATTTCAGCTAGTTAGGAGCTTGCCTTTTGTCCTGGTGAGTCTGTGTTACAACCATGTAGCAATGTTCCAAACGCTTTTGCAATGTCGTTTCGCTGCAAGTGAACATAGCGCTGGTGCATCTGGAACGAACTATGACCGGCCGCCAGCATCGCGCTTTCAGCCGGAATTCCCTTCCGGGCCCACGCGGTCTTGGCGCAATGACGGAGATCGTGGAACCGGAAGTTTTTGACCTTCGCATCTCGGCAGGCACGTTTCAATGTCCCGGTGATCGCGTGCTTGTTGATCCGCTTTCCGTTGTCGCGCGTGAAAACAAGTCCGTGGACGTTCCTGATTTTTGACTGCTTCCGCTCGGCTTCGATTTCATCGAGGATCTCTGCAACTCTCGCGGTCAGTGGTGCCACTTGTCGAACGCCAGTTTTGATCCGGCCGCCCTCCGGTTCGATTAT
>JBIOXP010000622.1:0-5296 GCA_044869705.1 Binatia bacterium
AGGGCGACGGCAACGATGTCGCCGTCTGTTATGCTCTGGCGAAGGCGAGCGGCCGGCCGGTCAAGCTGGTCATCGATTATACGGAAGAACTGACGGCGGGAAATCCGCGCCACGGCGCTGTGATCAACGTAAAAACCGGCGTGAAGAAAAACGGTATCTTGATTGCGCAGCACGTCGAGTTCATCTTCGATAGCGGCGCTTACGGCGCTTACCGGCCGCAGGGATTTTTGGTGGGTGCGCACGATGCCCCAGGTCCCTACCGGGTGCCCAATTGCCTGGTAGAAGAAAAGTACGTTTATACCAATAAAATGCCGTGCGGCTATATGCGCGCCCCGGGCCATCTGCAAGCGATGTTTGCCTGCGAGAGCCAAACGGATCTGGTCGCGCGCCATTTGCGCATGGATCCGGTGGAGTTTCGCCGCATGAATCTAATGCACGACGGCGATACGGCACCGCTCGGCGAAGTGATCGCCCATGTCAAAGCGACTGAAACATTGATGAAGGCGGTGGATGCTTCGGGCTACCGCCGGCCCAAACAAAAGCATCGCGGCCGCGGCTGCGCAATCGCGGATTGGGTTTCCAAAGGTGGCGAGTCCTACGCATTCATCAAAATTGACAGCGATGGCGTGGTGACGTTATCGTCCGCGGTAACCGATACGGGCCCCGGTGTCTTCACGATGATGCGGCAGATCGTCGCCGAAGAACTTAAACTTCCGCTCGAATCGATCCGCGTCCAGATGCTCGATTCATGCGAAGTGATCAAAGACACCGGCGTGCGCGGCAGCAGCAGCACGCGCGTGCATGGCAGCTCTGCTCTCGCTGCAGCGCAAAGCGCGCGGGAAGAAATTTTGCGGATCGCGGGACAGGTCATGAACGCCCGCCCAGACGAACTGATCCTGTATGACGGCGGCGTAACTCACGGACGGTTGGAACGGCGCATGAGCTATGCCGAGATTGCCCGCGCCAATGGCGTCCCGCTGACTGCCGAGGGGCACTACGTCAATATGGCGGACGGTCCGGAAGCTTCGCTCGTCGCTCAGGTCGCCGAGGTGGAAGTCGACAGCGAAACCGGCGAAGTGCGCGTCACGGATCTTACCACGGCGCATAACACGGGCCGAATCTTGAATCCTTTGACTCATCAGGGCCAGATCGACGGCGCGGTCGTGATGGGACTGGGTTACGGGGTGATCGAAAACCTCAGTTACGACGAAAGCGGTAAGGTGCTGGCGGTGAATTTGGGCGAATACAAAATTCCCAACATCAAGGACATTCCGCCGCTAAAAACGGCGATTTTAGCATCGGACTTCGGGAGCGGTCCGTATCATAGCATGAGCATCGGCGAGACCGCGTTGATCCCAACCGCGGCGGCGATCGCCAACGCGGTTGAAGACGCCGTCGGAGTGCGGATCAAATCGCTGCCGATCACGGCGGAAAAAATCTTGCACGCGCTCAAAGCACGGTAGCGAATCACATTTTCCACGGCCTCGAAGCGGGCAGCTGCAGGCCTTTCATCTTCATCCATGGAGCAGTGGCACTGTGGAAGGTGTATGATGCCGTGATCCAAAACGTCAGCATCGTGAACAATTATCGATCGCGGTTTGAACGGATGATTGCCAGGTCGTCGTATGAAGAGCTGAAAAGAATCGTCCGAGAAAAAGCGCAATACCGAGGTCTTGCTGTCGAAGTCATGATCCTCTGAAATGGGGCATCACTTTCGTGGCGAAGTTTTCGACCGTTTGATGATACACCTTTCTTGCCGGTGTAAGCATCAAGTGACTCACTCCCGCGCTTTTTAGTTCCTCGATTCGCATGATGCACTCCGGCGCATCTCCTGCGATGGAAAAACGTCGGACGAGGTAGTCGTTTACGAGCTCGGGATCGACGCGCTCTTCCATCGGCTTCATCACATCGAAGGCATCCATAAAACGCTTGACCCCGGTGAGTTCCACGGCGGGGACGGTTTCGAAAGTGAAGCGGAAATTGTGGTGCGCGCGATTGGCAATGCGATTGCGCACGATCCGGCGTGCCTCGACTCCGTCATCGCTCACACAGAGCATCCCGGCGGCAATAATCCCAATTTCGCTCGGGTTGCGGTTCGTTGCTTGCGCGCCCGCGCGAATCTGCTGCTCCGCCCAATGGTAGACGGCAAGATCAAAGCCTGTGCCCAGGATCACTCCGTCCGCCGACCGTCCAGCGAGCTGTAGTCCTTTTGGTCCTTCCGCTGAGACGTAGATCGGTACTGGTCGCGTGATAGTAAACCCAATAGCGATCTTGCCAGTCGGAAAGCTGGCGGGTTTTTTCTGAGTGAGCTGACGAATCAAGCACACCCCGTCTTCGAATTCTTTTAAGCGCGTGGCTTTGAGACCCTGCGTATAAACCGGACCGTCACCGGTGCCGATGCCAAGAATGGCGCGGCCTTTGGAGATCTCGTTCAGAGAGGCAGCGGCGCCGGCAAGGACCGTCGGATGTCGGAAAACCATGTTCGTAACTGCGATCCCGAGCAGCACGCGTTGAGTGAGCATCGCGCAGCTGGCAAGGGTCTGAAACGAATCGATGGAGCTCAGATGGCTCTCGCCAAGAAAAATACCATCATAGCCAAGTTCTTCGGCACGGCGCGCGCGCCGGTGAATTTCATCGATACTCTTAACGCCGCCATGGAGGCTATGTAGACTGAATTTCATAGTGAGCCGCGCAGGGAGAGCGCTGCGTAAAAGACTAGGAGTAAAATAGGCACGCAGCGTGCTGATCAGAACTCTCTGTGCGCAATTGCTGCGTCCGAATTATGGATTAAATGCGATCAAGCCACAGCCGGTTGCCCATGGCACCACCGGCTCATAGGCGAGGAGTTCCGCTTTCCAGCCTTCGACTGCGCCGGCGAGTGCGATCCAGGTTCTAATTTCATGTCCGCCGGAACCGGCATCCCTGTGAATTTCTTCATGCGAATACGCGGTCAGCTTGGCATAATCACCCTTGATCAAATTTTCCAAAAATTGCTGATCGAATCGGATATTAATCTTGCCGTGCTGGGCTTCACCGGGCCAGTGAGATAGACCGCCGGTGGCGATGACAGCGATTCGTTTTGCATGTTTCTGCAAAAATCTGCCGACAACTCGGCCGAACGCAAAACAACGGCTGGGTGCAGGCATCGGCGGAGTCAGCGCATTCAAGACCACAGGCAAAACCGGAACAGCCATACCGGGATTCAAAAAATGAAGCGGCAAAAACGTCGCATGGTCCAAAAGTAATTCGTCGGAAAACGCGGGGTCGAATCCGCCATCCAGGCACGCATCGAGCAATTGCGCCGCTAGATTCGCGTCACCCGGCACACGCGCTTTGGCGATCCGCAGCCATTCTTCGATCGGACCGTCGTAATACTCGGCCCGGCCGATACAAAAGGCCGGCATGTTGTTGAGAAAAAAATTAGCCCAGTGTTCGACCGTGAGTGCGACGATAACATCGGGCTTGGACGCGGCGAGCCGAAGGCCGAGATTGCGATAATTCTCAAGAAAGGCGTCAGCTTGCTGCTTGGGCGCCGCTTCCGTCCAGGCGGTCATTCCCGGAGCATGGCTGGCAGCGCCAGCGAAGACAATCGGCATGATCACTCCAAATTTTTGAGCGCTTGTGCATAATCTTCATTGGATAGTTTGTGAAGCAATGTGAACGGCCGGAGCAGCAGGGAATGGACACCCATACGATAGAGCGTGCGCACGTCGACGTCGAGGGCGGCTCGCGCCTCCGCATCGCTCAATTCGTAACCCTTAATGAAAGCGGCGGGATCCCGGCGATACCGTTCACGTTGGGCCGCATCGCGGTTTACCTGGTAAATAAATTTCTGCAGCTGGTATAAGCTCATGACTTAATCCAGCTTTTGATGGAGCCAACCGATGATGGTCTTCAATATGTTAGGAATCGAACCCATGTGGCCGCCCGGAAATAGTCGGATCGCTTTGGGATCGCCGTGTTCCAGCAGCAAATAAAAATCCTCCAGCGGCACCTGCTTGTCTTCTTTGCCATTGACGATCAAGAGCGGCGCGCACGGTTTGTCGAGCCAGCCTTGGTCAAGCAAGGACAAGGCCGGCATCACCTGACAGAGCTCATCGAAGGTTTTCTTGCCGAATAGGTTGGCGCGCGCTTCGATCAAATCAAACAGATAAGAATCCGCGTGGCGAGAGCGCTCTTGCCATTGCGGCTGAAAAAAATGATGTATCCCGCCGCCCCAGTTTACGGCGGCGCAGAGTTTGTCAGGCGCAATATGCGCGAGCTTGGTCGACCAGTAGCCGCCGAAACTGGCGCCCACAACAGCGATTTTGTCGCGATCGACATCGGAACGCCGCAGCAAATAATCCAGAACCGCGACGTGGACTTGATGCGCGTCGGGACCGGCCCTCATGGGGCATTCTCCTGTGCCGGGGCTGTCGATGATAAAACATCCCCAGCCTTCCGTTACGAAAGCCTCGCCAAAAGAATGGCGCTCTTCTTTCCAGTTATCGATGCCGCCCCAATGCATGATCATGGGCGCGGGTGTGTTTTTGGGTAGTCGCAAATGACCGACGATCACTTGGTCCTGGAATGAAATCGCCACGCGTTCGACCGGAATATCGAAATATTTGGACGCCGCCAAAAACATCTCGCGGGTTTTTCTGTAGCCGTGAATTTTGCCGGGCGTGCTGGGAAAAGGATGACGCGCGATACCGTAGTAGCCGTAAGATTTTAAAAATGCCGACTTGGCCTGGGCGGAGTCCCCCGCCTTTTCGGCCGCGTTTGCCTTTGCCTCCCAACGTGCACCCAAGTCGTTCCAAGCTGCGGCCCAACTTTCGCCTTCAAAAGTTCTAATCTTTGCTAACGCCTCTTCGGCCTCGGCTTGATCGGCGTGGAGAAAGGGCGCGCGGCGGCCAATTCGGTCGCGAATATCTTTTTTTACGTCATCGGGAGTGCGCGCTTCAGACATGGTCAAAGGCCTCCGACCACGAGTGGTTTTTTCCGCTTGCGAGTAGCACCGGCAACGTTAGAGGCGTGCTTCTCGCCATAAAGGATGGATGCGGAATTGTCAAATGGAATGGCTCGAAATTGAAACGAAATTTTTGTTTTTGACCTGCAGTACAAGGTGTTGACGTTTAAACAGCAGCGTGTCATGCAATGAACTTATCAGTTCTTTACAAGGTGATTTTTTCCGGTATAGATCTTCAATCTTGTCGCGGAGCAAGTCATGACCGGGATCATCGACGGCAAAGCCGTCGCGAAAGAAGTCCAAAAACAAATCAAAGAAGAAGTCGAAGGTCTCGAGCGGCGCTGGGGT
>JBIOXP010000623.1:0-3295 GCA_044869705.1 Binatia bacterium
CCCTGGCGCGAGTAGACCATGCGATGGTTGATGGCATCGAAGGTGATGAAGCTCAATTGAGGTCTAGCGGGCAAATTCTCGCGTAACCGACCGTACGCTTCTTGCCATTCGTGAATGCGATCGCCGAATCGTATGCTGCCCTGAATGTAATGGATTTCGTCCAAGAGCCGGCGCACCGCTTCGCCTTCGCGCGGGCGCAATTCCTGGATTTTTAAACGCAACGCATCCCATTGCCTCAGGAACCGGTTCAAATCATTCCAGCTGTAAACCACTTGTGACGAGAGATCTTCTAACGGATCAAGCAAAGCACGCGCCCGCTCAGGCAACGTTTCTTTGGCGTTATTGTAGATCTTCTGAATCTCGCCGATGCGCAAAGACTGCCAAATGTCGGATTGAAGTTTTTGAATCTGTTCGAGCCAGCGCTCTTCGGTTTCGGTTTTTTTCCGCGTTTGTAGCCAGACTTCTTCCATTTCCTTGACAAACTTGGCCCAGGTGATGAGTAGCCGCGTGACTTCCTTGGCGCGTTTCCAGAGGTGCATGGGAACCGGATCAATGGCAAAGCCGGGTCGGCGGTTTTTACGATCTTTCAAACGGAAAAAGCCGGCGATCATCGGATGCTGCTTCTCAATCAACGCGGCATTCTTATACCAGAAAAAGATCGACATTAAGTTCCAGTAGTTTTTTGGCCGATCCACCCAGCGGGCCAGGTTCCGGATCATGTTTTCTTTGCTATAGAACGTCTTCCACGCATCCTCATACGCTTCGGTCCACTCTTCGGCGCTCATGAGCGGGTGTTTGATGGTTGCGTGGAAAGAATCTCGCTTGTTGAAATCGGGGTCCATCCACTCGCCGCGTTTCTTCATTTCGCGATGGTCATGGGAGCCAGGAAGGGGTGTCAGCATAAAAAACGACGCCTGATCGGGACCGACTTCGTCAACCAGAAACCTCATGTCGCGCGAGACCTGTTCTTTGGAGTCCCAGGGGAGCCCGATGATGTAGCCGGTATGAACCAAGACGCCGGCATCATGCCATTCTTTGATGATATTGCGGTATTCGTCGACTTTGTTTTGTTTCTTGCCTTCAGCTTCGAGATTTTGCGGATTGACGCTTTCCATACCGATGAAAACCTGGGTGCAACCTGCCTTGGCCGCCAAGGTCACAAAGTCCTTGGGCTTCTTGGCCAAATCCACCTGCATCATGAACGAGACGTCGAGCCCTTCCTCGCGCAGCTTGATAATCTCCTCGAATGTCTCGCGCCAGAGTTTTTTGCGCGCAAAATTGTCATCGGTAAAAAAGTAGAACGAGAGACCGTGATCGAGATAATTGCGGCGCATCATCGCGGCGATACTTTGCGGGCTGCGCTCGCGCATCTTTCTTCCCTGGACATTGATGATCGTGCAGAAGGTGCAGGCAAACGGACACCCTCGAGAGGTATCGGCCGTCGCGAAACTCGGATAGGCAAAATGTTTCATTGTCTTTGCGCTGGTTTGCGGCAGCGGTGCCTCATCGATGTCGACGAGGTTTTGCAAGTCCTGGGCGAAGCTGTAGAGCGGTTTGAGACGGTCGTGGAGAAAATCGGCAAGAATGCCTTCCCATTTTCCCTCCACCTCCCCTGATACCATGCAAATCTCTTCCCGATAGAGCTGTTGAATATCGGGTTCCTGATCCCCGAGCATATTGATCGTGCCGCTGGTGTGAAACCCGCCAACGATCACCGGAAGTCCCTCGCGCTTGAAAAATCTCGCCATATCTACAGCGCGGGGAAATTGGTTGGTCTGGACGCCGACCAGACATACCAATAGCTTGACGCCAGGCGCTTTACTCCAGCGCACGATTTTTGCCAGCGGAATTTTTTCCGCGGTTTCATCGAAGGTGGTCACTTCGATCGGCAGCTCGCCGAAAACGCGCCGCTGGCGAATGTCCTCCGTGAGTCCGTGCAGCACGTTCAGGGTGTTACTCGGCAGCACGCCTTTCCAAAAGCGAATCACGTAACCGTCGTCATCGTATTTCGAGGGCTTGATTAAAACGACATGGAATTTCTTGATGCGCTCCAGCATCAGTTTTCTCTCCTCCGAATGCTTGTAAGTCGGCCGTCCATCTTTTATAGATTAGCGAGGGCAAGCAGAGTTTTGAGAACTCTAACAACCGCCCCCCTGCGTGTCAAGGTAAAACTGCTTTTAAATACCGATTCTCACTGGGAAATTTTACAGTTTTGAGAATCCAGCTGCTACACGTCTCGAAAATATTTCCGCCGCGCCAAAGGGCCTTGGCCGATATTAATCTGGAAATTGAAGAACGCGAGTTGGTTTTTATCTCGGGTCCGAGCGGCGCCGGCAAGTCAACGCTGCTCAAACTGCTATTTCACAGGCTCGAGCCGAGCGAAGGAGAAATTTTAATCGATGGGCGTAACGTGACCCGGTTACGCAGTCGCGGTGTGGCTCGATTACGACGAAAAATGGGCCTGGTGTTCCAGGGGTTCAGTTTTCTGCCGGCTCTCAGTGTCATCGATAATGTTGCGCTTGCCGCTCAGGTGCTCGGTGTTTCCAAAAAGCAAAGCCGGGTGAAAGCCTACCAGTTGCTGAGGGAGCTCGGCTTGAAGGATCGGTATGACGCGAAACCATTCATGCTCTCGGGGGGCGAGCAACAACGGGTCGCCATCGCTCGCGCGCTGATCAATGATCCTGCGCTGGTCATTGCCGATGAACCTACCGGCAATATCGACGATGAGCTTGCGGACGGCATCATGCAGCTCTTCCTGAAGATCCGTGACCGGGGTACCACGGTTGTGATCGCGACCCATCATCGCGCCTTAATCGAGCGTTACGGCGCGCGCGTGATCAAGCTCGAGCGCGGATTCATGATTGATGCTTCATCGGGTCGGATCTCGAGCCCGGAGTATACATGGTGAAAATCTCGCTGATCGCGTTCGTGTTTCGACAGGTGCGCAGCAGTCTGCGCCATCTCGGTTGGAGCCATATCCTGACCTCCGTGACGATGGCGTTGACCCTGTTCGTATTTGGCGCTTTTATGATGCTGCAAGCGAACTTGGAGCAGTTGTTTACTGCATGGGGCGATCAAATTCACATCACCGCCTATTTGGGCCGTGCGCTCGAACCGGCTGAGCTCGAGCGACTATTGAACAGCGTTGAAACTCTGTCCGGGGTAGATCGGGTGCGCTATACCAGTCAGACACAAGCGTGGAATGACTTTCAGAGTGCTCTGGGTGCGCAGTCCGGATTGCTCGAGGGTTTGCCGCACGACGTGTTGCCGGCGTCGCTCGAGATCAGCGTCAAAG
>JBIOXP010000624.1:0-12922 GCA_044869705.1 Binatia bacterium
GCCGCGCTCAATGCAGGGGTAACCGGGATGCTGCACCTGGTCCTTGAACTGTTGATCCGCCGGAATGTTGGGCATCTCGATGCATTTGCCGGTCGGGGCGTATTTCCAGGCATGATAGGCGCAGCGCAACCCATCTTGTTCGACGCGGCCGAAATAGAGCGGCGCGAGTCGATGAGGGCAGAAGGCGCCGATGAGGCCGAGTTGATTGCCTGCAGTACGAAACAGCACCAGATCTTCGCCGAGTAGGCGAACGCGGAGCGGTTTTCCGCCCGGTTCTTCCAGATGTGCGGTCGGTAAGACGGGAATCCAGTATTGCCGCATGAGATTTCCCATTAGGGTTGCTGGAGCCACGCGTGTAAGCGCTTCGTTTTCCTCGCGAGTAAAGTTGTGCAGATCCTCTCTCCGTACCTTGAACATGCTTTCGGTTTTCATGGCGTCTCGGATGGGCGACCGCCGGTCGCCCCTACATGCATTCGTTGGTTTTGCTGTTCACTGTTTCGACGCGCTTCAGTAGGCTGTGCCGCTTTTTGCCGATTCGCTTCTACCATATCGAGTCAGTTTTTGATATTGGCCGGTGAACAGTAATCGAGTCAATATCGAAAAGGACTCATTCATGATGACGAATCTCGCGCCGCCGCAAATCCGCGCCATCACCGGATTGGAACTGGCCGCCGGCGTGTTTAGCAAATGTTCGGACCGATTGGCCACGCAGCTCTCGATTTCATTGACCTCCGGACGGCGCGATCAGGGGCCGACGGAATTTCGCGTCGGTATCAACGGCGATATTTTCGGCGGCATGCGCGCGCCGCTGGAAGTCGGCACGCGCAGCGTCGATATCGCCTACGTCAACCCGGCGGCGCTGGTGACGATGGCTTACCGTGGAAAGGGTTACTACAAACAAAAAATGCAGTTACGCGTGCTCGGTTGTTTTCCATCCTGGGACCGGATCGCGCTCGTGGTTTCGAAGGATCTCGGCGTTCGCTCGCTCCAGGACATTGCCGAGCGTAAGATTCCATTGCGAGTATCGACGCGGATGTCCGGCGTCAACAATGGAACTTATTACACGATCTCGACGATACTTTCGCTGTACGGATTTTCATTCGAGAAGATCAAACGCTGGGGCGGAAAAGTTCAAGAGTGCGCTAGACCGTTTGCGCAGGAGCGATTGACGGCGATTACGAAACGTTCGATCCACGCGGTATTCGACGAAGGAGTGAGCACGCCGGGCGGTTGGTTGGACCAAGCGCTCGACAACGGCTACGAACTTATGTCAATCGAACGGCCAATTGTCAAAAAGCTCGAGAGATTGGGTTACACGAGGACGGTCTTGCCCAAGAGCCGATATCCGCAATTGAACGAGGACGTAGTGACAATTGATTACAGCGGCTGGGCGCTGGTGACCCATCGTTGGTTGCCGGACAATGTCGCGCATGCGGTAATTCAAACCATCGACGAAAGACAACAAGTGATTCCGGTCGACGATGACCAGCCGCTTGATATGAGGAACCTCTGCCACGGCACTGAAAAATGCCCGCTACAGGTTCCGCTCCATCCCGGCGCAGCGAAGTACTACAAGGAAAAGGGATACCTTTAAAATTGGAGTGATGGAGTGGTGTGGAATATTGGAGTGTTGGCGTCCGCAACAAGCAATCCCAGTACTCCAGCACTCCACCCCTCCAGAATGCCGAGGAGGCCGCGTGAGTTATCAAGTAATTGGTCAGCCCATTCCGCGTACAGATAATACCGGCAAAGTTACCGGCGAGGCGCGCTACACGGCAGATGTGCTATTGCCCGGTACTCTCTGGGGGAAGACCTTGCGCAGTCCGCACTCTCACGCGCGAATCGTCCACATCGACACGTCGCGCGCTGAAAGCGCGCCGGGAGTACGGGCGGTGCTGACGGGGAACGATGTGCGAGGGATTCTCTACGGCCGGCGCTATCGGGACATTTCGATTCTGGCGCACGAGCGCGTCCGGTTCATGGGTGAGCGCGTCGCCGCGATTGCTGCGGACACGCTCGAAGAAGCGGAGCATGCTCTCGGCGCGATCGAAGTCGATTACGAAGAATTGCCGGCGGTTTTCGATCCGCTTGCCGCGTTGCAAGAAGGTGCGCCGATCATTCATCCGGAGGTGGCTACCTATAAAGGACTTCCAAACCCGCTCGAGCATCCGACCAATCGGTTTGCGCACGACGTATTTACTCGAGGCGACGTCGATGCCGGCTTCGCGCGAGCTGATGTGATTGTCGAGAACACTTTCACCGTGGCGCGCGTGCATCAGGCTTTTCTCGAGCCGCATTGCTGCCTGGTTTGGATTGACGAGCAGGAACGCGTGCAGATGTGGTCGCCGAACAAAGCGCCGCAAGGGCTGAGAGAGAGCATGTGTAATGCGTTCAAGATCGCGCCGGAAAAAATCCGCGTCAATCCCGTCGCCATCGGCGGCGATTTCGGCGGCAAGGGCGCGCCCATCGACGAGCCGATCTGTTATCTGCTTGCGCTCCACACCGGCCGGCCAGTGAAAATGATCATGGAATATGGTGAAGAGTTAATTGCAGGGGCGCCGCGCCACGCAGCCGTGATGAAACTCAAAACCGGCGTCAAACGGGACGGCACCATTGTCACGCATCAAATGGACGCATTCCTCGACGCCGGGGCGTATGGCGGATTTCGCCCCGGAGCCGTCGTCGGCGGGATTGCGCACGCAGGCGGCTGCTATCGAGCGGAGCACGCGCGCATTTCGGTTTCACGTGTTTATACGAACAATTTGCCTGGCGGTCAGATGCGCGCACCCGGCGAGCCTCAGGGATTTTTTGCCGCCGAATCGCACATGGATTGTCTCGCCCGCGAGCTCGGCATGGATCCCGCTGAGTTTCGCCTCAAAAATCTCATCGAAGAAGGCGACGAAACACTGACGGGCGGGCACTACCGGGGCATCAAAGCGAAAGAAACGCTCCGCGCCGCGCTCAAAGCGGCGGCTTATGAAATACCAAAGCATGCTCAGGTTGGCCGCGGGATTGCGATGGGATATCGCGGTCCTGGGGGCGGCAATACGTCGGTGAAGATTGCTCTGAATCCCGACGGCTCGGTTGTCATTCATACGGGTTTGTTCGAGCAAGGTACGGGAACGTACACCACGATGCGGCAAATCGTCGCCGAAGAGCTGTTGCGCGATCCGGACGAAATTCGCATCGAGGTTCATGATACGGATTCCGGCGTGCCGTTTGATTCCGGGATCGGCGGCAGCCGCGGAACAAGAGTCGCGAGCGGCGCGGCTTTTCAAGCGGCTTCGGAAGCGAGGGAAAAGCTGCTGGCGCTTGCGGCGAAACTGCTTCAGTGGCCGCGCGCCGACATCCAGCTCTCGGGGAATCACCTCGTGCACAAACATTCGAAGCAGAGCGAAAGATGGGCGGATCTGTTGAAGCGGATCGGCCGTTCGGTAATTGGCGAAGCCGTGAATCGGGACGACGAACATTCGCCGGTAACCGCCTTTGCTGCTCAAGTCGCGGAGGTATCCGTCGACCCGCAAACCGGCGAAGTGAAATTGTTGAAGCTGACCACAGCGCACGACACTGGTACGATTATGAACCCAATCGGCCATCAGGGGCAGATCGACGGCGGCGTCGTTCAGGGGCTCGGCTATGGTTTGATCGAATATCTGCCCGTGCAGGAGGGCCGCGTCGAGGTCACTCACTTCGGCGAATACAAAATTCCTACAGCCAAAGATATTCCGCCATTGAAGACAGTCATCACTGAGAGCCACCAAGGCGTTGGGCCTTACAACGTCAAAGGCATCGGCGAGAATCCAATCACGCCAGTTGCGCCCGCGATCGCTAACGCCATCGCCGACGCAGTCGGCGTACGTATTCGGGATCTGCCGATCACGGCGGAGAAAGTCTATACCGCGCTGCGCGCCCTACGGGAAAACGTAAGCCGTGAGGGGTAAAAGGTAAAGGGTGAAAACGCTTCACCCCTAACGCCTTACCGCGCACGGTTTTTGGAGATTCAATGCCATTCGAATCGTTGCGTGATTTTATCAAAGCGGCGGATGCGATCGGCGAAGTGCAGTTCGTCGACGGCGCTGATCTGGAGCAGGATGTCGGTGGGCTCACGGAACTTGCAGCAGAAAAGAGCGGGCCGATGCTCGTTTTCGACAAGTTCTCCGGCTACCCGGCGGGGTATCGCATCTGTGCCAACGCTACCCGGACCATTCGCCGTTTCGCTTTGGCGCTGGATCTGCCGATCGACATTCATCCGCTCGAATTGCTGCGCCGCTGGCGCGACAAACGCGCCGGCGCGGTGCCGATGTCCGCGAAGAGCGTCAAAGACGGGCCAATCCTCGCCAACGTGCAGCAAGGCGACGAGGTCAATATCGAGAGTTTTCCGGCGCCTCGCTGGCATCCCGGCGATGGCGGACGCTACATCGGCACGCAGGACATGGTGATTCTGCGCGACCCCGAGGCGGGTTGGGTGAATGTGGGTTGCTATCGCGCGATGATCCAGCGGCGCGATCGCATCAGTCTCTGGATCAACCCGCAGAAGCACGGCCGAATTCTCGCGCACAAATATTGGCGCGATGGGAAAGCGGCGCCGGTGGCCGTCGTTTTCGGTTGCGAGCCGGTGACCTGGATGACGGCTTCCATGTCGCCGCCGTTCGGCACTTCCGAATACGAACTCGCGGGCGCATATCGCGGCAGTCCCGTAGACGTCATCGACTTGCCGCTGACAAAATTGCCGGTGCCGGCGCATGCGGAAATGGTTATCGAAGGCGTGATCCCGCCGGAGACCGAAGAAACAGCCGTAGAAGGTCCGTTCGGCGAATGGCCGGGGTATTATACGCATCAAGGGCCTGAAGCGGTCGTGCGTATTCAGCGAATTTATTTTCGCGACGAGCCGATCATCGCCGGAGCGCCGCCGCTCAGGCCGATCAACTGGAGCAATTTCACGAATTACGTGCATCTCTGGGAGCATCTCGAGCGGTCGGGAATTACGGACGTCGCCGGTGTTTGGGGCTTCTATAATGGATTGCTGACTGTGGTATCGCTCAAGCAACGTTACGCCGGCCATGCCAAGCAAGCGCTGATCACCGCAGCCGGTTTCCGCCACGGAGATATGAAGACTTACTATCTGGCTGTCGATGATGACATTGATCCGACCAACCTCGAAGAGGTGATGTGGGCGATGTGCACGCGCGTCGATCCCGCGGCCGCGGTCGATGTCATTCGCGATGCCTGGACCGCCGACCTCGATCCCCGCATATCACCGGCGCGGCGAGCGCTCGGTGATTTGACCGTCGGAAGAATGCTGATCAACGCCTGCAAGCCGTTTGCCTGGCGCGATCAGTTTGCAAAAACCAACGTTTTCAGCAATGACGATCGAAAAAAGCTTCAGGAGAAGTGGGGCGAGTTGCTGAGTAAATTGAACCGCGCGCGCTCGGACCCGAACTCGATTGCGTAGAAGCGCTGCTGATCTATTTCCCTCCCGGTAACATCGAAAAATCCATGAACTTCTGCGGGTCGAGATCAGCGGGGATGGGCCGTTCCTGACGCAGAAGATCGAGATAGCCGCGCGCAACTTTGAGCGGCAGGCGGCCGTCCCTGTTGAACATACTGAGCAAAGTGTCGTAGGTCCCATCGGCTTCGGCCGGGGTGATCTTAAATTTCTCGGCGATCATCTTGCCGGTTTCGGATCGATTGGCGCGGAGCCACGCGATGGCGTCGAATGCGGCCGCGATGGTTTTTTGTACGCGGTCGCGGTGGTTCGTCAGTTCGGACCGGGATGTCACCAAACCCGACGTGGGAATGTCGAGCAGATCGCCGATCAACATGAATTTTTTGAATCCTTTGCTCACGGCTTTGTCATCGAAAGGCGGCGTCAGTACGGCGCCGGCAACCTGACCGCTCGCGAGCGTCGCGAAACTGCCGGCCGTGCCGCCGGTCATAATGAAACCGACCTCCTTTTCTTTGATTTCAAATTTCCTGAACCAGGCCATCATCAGTTGATGTCCGGTGGTACGAATCCCCGACACGGCAATTTTTTCCCGAGCAGATCCTCGGGCTTGTTGATGTCTTTGCTGGTGACAAGCATCCACGGCGTAATGTGGTAAAAATTGAGCACGACAACGACCGGCAGTCCTGCGAGCGCAGCGGAAATGCCAGTTGAGAGAGATGGGAAAAAATTGATGTTGCCGTTAATGAGGGCCTGGGGCTGAATGCCGGTATTCATCTGGATGTATTCGGCTTCGAGACCGGCTTTGGCGAGAAATCCTTTTTCTTGCGCGACGTAGAAAGGCATATAGGTGAGCGCGAGCGAAGGAACACCAATGCGGATCTTTTGCACGACTTCCGCGGCATCGCTTGCGTACGGAAACAGTAGCGTCAGCGCGACGCAAATTCTTACTGCCCAGGGTATCTGCAGGATGATGCGCATGGGCATGTTAAAAAAGTAGCGCAGAATACCGGTGAAAATTCGAAAAACAGGCGGTGAGCATAGCGCCACTATCCAGCTTGTTGCAAAGCTTGGAGATCATGCCTTAGCATGGCTTTGAAGAAATGACGAGGAGATCAGCATGGCAAGATTTATCATTCAGCCACACGGCAGGCTCAACGACTGGGTCGCCGACGAAAAGGGCTATTTCACTGAAGAGGGTCTCGATTACGAACTGAACGTCGAAGGCAGCCGGAAGAACACGCCGCGTTTGGCCGGTATCGACCTCGCGAGCCCGCTTGAAGATAATCGGTTCGGTGCGTACGAACGGTATGCGGAAGGACACGGACGCAAAGGCGAAGGCGCCGGAGACGTAAGCTGTGCTTGCCACTGGACCGTGAACCAGGCGGCGAAGGATGACGAAGGCATCATGTGGGGGAAGGCTTACAGCGTCTGTGAAGCAGCGATCGCCGTGCCTGCAGAATCCAAGATTTCCGAACCCCGTCAGCTGGCGCGGACCGAAGTGGCGGTCGGGTACCATTCCGGCAGCCATTATTCAGCTGCAGGCGCTGGAGGTATTTCTGCCTGCGGCGGAGATATCACTTAAATTCGTCGGCTCTTCCTGGTCCCGGGTCGATGCAGCTCTGGCGCGGAAAATCCCTGCGGTGAATGTGTGGGGACCGCAATTGTACCTGCTCGAACAGCATGGGTTTCGGAGGATCGTCTCGACGACTTTCATGATGGCCTTCATGTTTCCGCGCCATATCGATTTAGAAAACATCGAGCGCTACATGCGGAGCCTGATCCGGGCACAAGCCGATATCGATCTGCAACCTGAGCAGTTCAAGCATTACTTCATCAATGAGATTCCGGAGCGGTTTCAGGATAAAATCGACGTGCGCCGTTTCGGCGCCGGTGAACGTGTCGTGCCGCAGCCCTACACGCGAGCGATGTTCGACAAAACTCAATCGTGGATGCACGCACATAACCTTTTTGATGGTGTGGAGAACAGGGGCGTGTCGTACGAACAGGCGGTGCGATAGGTTTGACAGGACAGAAATAGAAACTGTAAGCACTTTAGCCGGGAGGGCCAGTTATGGAAAATCAAGCATCGCAAAACGCAAAAACAGATCCGATTACGATCGAGCAAGCGGGGATGCGCATGAGCATCGGCCACCGAAAGGGTCTCGGCGGCAACGATGAGGGGCTGACCTTCGATATTACGACGGCTGATTCCCCGGATGGGAAAAGAATTCTGCGTTACGACTGCTTTTACAATAATCCGCATTATCACATCGGCGCTTCCGACGACCGCTCGAGTCACAAGATGAAAGAAGAGGGTATCGAAGACCCGGTCCGCTGGACTCTCGACCAGCTCAAAACACGACTGGCTTTGATGGTCAAGCAAGCCGGCTACGACGAAATAGCGGGCAGGATTGATCAACAGGCTATCGCTGATCAACTCACCCGATTGGAGCCGGAGATCTTGGCTAAATACTGAAGACGCGCTCTACGAAGAAGATTTCTCGCTTGCGCGCGAAATGGCAGTTGCCGGAAATTCCGTTGGGCTGAGAAGCGCTTCTTGTGCACGATGCGGCAATCTTACTCATCGCCGGTAGGTGACGGGACGAGAAGTATGATCGATTCCAACTATGACAGCATTAAAACAGACTTCATCACGGCGCTGCGGATCATTTATCGCGAGGGACTGAGCGATGCTTTTGCGCATCTCAGTGTTCGAAGCCGCGAAGGAAAGGAAATGCTGTTCATGCCGCGGAAAAGCCCGGCCTTGGTGCAGGCCGAGGACTTGTTCTTTGTCGATTTCGAGAAGCCGGTGCCGCAATCTTCGCTGCACCAGGCGATCTACAAAGCGCGTCCGGATATCAAAGCTGTCTTTCATTTCCACTCGCCGGCAGTGATCCTGCTGAGCGTTGTCGGACAAACCATCCGGCCGATGCACAACTACAGCGCAATATTTTACGAGGGTGTACCGCTCTATACCGGCACGGGGCAAGTCGAGTCGCCCGCGCGCGCTGGTGAAATGGCGAAGCTATTGGGAAATACTAAGGCGCTGATGCTGCGGGGCCATGGCGCCGTGGTGGTGGGGCAATCGATCCGAGAAGTTTGCATGCTCGGGCTGTTTTTAGAAGAATCCGCGCGGCTGCAGACCGAAGCGGCAAGACTCGGTACGCCGATGTTTATCGAACGCGATGAAGCCGAGAAGATCGCCAAGCGCACCTTCAAGCCGAGTTCTATTGAACGCGCTTGGGACCATTTCGCCGCGAAACACGCCGAGTGATTTTCCAGCACGCGCAAACGAGTGGTCTAATCGTTGCGGACTCACCGTTCAGTTCGTATTGACAGTGCAGCTGTGTACGAATACTTTGAGGGATAAAGCGCTGCTTTGCGGCGCATCCGCCGGTTCATGGAGGAACCATGGCTTACGATTTAGTCATCAGGAACGGCAAAGTAATAGACGGTTCGGGGTTGCCAGGTTTTCAGGGCGACGTTGGTGTGGTGGACGGGCGGATCGTCGAAATCGGACGAGTGAGCGCTGCGGCAAGACGTGTGATTGACGCGGATGGTTTGGTCGTTGCGCCCGGAATTATCGACAACCACACGCATTATGATGCTCAAGTCACCTGGGACCCGCTGTGCACGTACTCTTGCTATCACGGTGTGACCACTGTCGTAATCGGCAACTGCTCGCTGGCAATGGCACCCGCGCACAAGCAGGACCGTGACAATCTGGCCGGCGTGCTGTCCCATGTCGAAGCTATTCCTCTTGAAGCGATTCAGGCCGGCGTTCAATGGTCCTGGGAGACCATCCCGCAGTATCTCGATGCGCTCGATGAACGTCTCGGGTTGAACGTAGCTTCGCTGATTGGACATTCCGCTATGCGGCGCTACGTCATGGGCGATGCTTCCCAGGAGCGTCACGCGACGGACGAAGAAATAACGGCAATGAAGGCCATTGTGCGTGAGGGAATCAAAGCCGGCGCTATCGGTATTTCATTCGAGCGCAACCCGCGTCATTTCGATTGGGACGGGCGATTGGCGCCGACCAATCTCGCGGCTGACTCGGAAATTTTTTCCGTAGCGAGTGTCATCGATGAGGTCGGCCGCGGCGTCATTCAGTTCGGCGGAGACCGCAAGCTTGGCACAGAAGTCGCCAAGAAAACGCGTTGTCCGGTATTTTACGGGAACATCACACAGGCAGCGGTCGCTCCCGAGCGCTGGCGCAAGCAACTCGAGGAGACCGAAAGCTTGATGCGCCAAGGGCATCGCGCATACCAGTTCGTCATGCCGCGTCCCGGCGACCTCCGTTATACGCTCAAGACCGCGCAACACTTCGACGCCATGGCCACATGGAAAAAAGTGATGTTGCTGCCACTTGAGATGCGCAAGCAAGCTTTCCGCGATGCGGAGACGCGCGCCAAGCTTCATAAAGAAGCGGTGGAAACGCCGATCAATCCGAATCTCGCCGGTGACTTCACGCGCCGATGGGATTTGCAGTTCGTGTTCAAGCCTGCGCTGGCGAAAAATCAGTCTCTCAAGGGTAAGAGCGTCGCTGATATTGCCCGGGAACAGAACAAAAACGTGCTCGATGCTTTCCTGGACCTCGCACTGGAAGAAAATCTGGAAACCGAATTCGAACGACGCGAGGTGAACAGTGACGAGGCCGCGATGAAAGCCCTGCTCACCAGCCCTTACACGATTATTGGGCAATCGGACGGCGGCGCGCACGTGGTATTTCGCACGGATTACAGTTATTCGACTTATCTTTTGTCCCACTGGGTTCGTGAGAAACAGATCATGTCGCTGGAAGACGCGATTAGAAAACTCACATTCATTCCTGCATCGCTCTTCGGCTTGTATGATCGCGGTCTGGTTCGCCAGGGAATGGCCGCTGATTTGATGATCTTCGATGCTGCGAGTATCGCGCCGCTCGAGCCGGGCGAGGCTTGTGATCTCCCGGGTGGTTCACGGCGGCGCAAGCAACTCGCCAAGGGCATCGAGATAACTGTGGTGAACGGCGAGGTGCTCATCGAGAAAGGCGAGCATACCGGTGCGTATCCCGGGAGAGTAGCGAGAAGCATCGAACCCGCACACTCGTAGATCCAATCACGTTACGGATTCACCACGAAGTGATTTCATGAGCTTAACGCTCGCCTACAGGAAATGAAAAGGCCTGAGCGGCGAATCCTCGATACGCCGCTTGCCTCGTTATACGGCCTTTGGCCGTCTCGGGATGGCTGGATTCCTGAGTAATCCGCCGAAGGCGGAGTAGCGAAGGACTCGGGAAAGCGGTTTAGCCCGACGCTCCTGAGCAGGGAGCGGCCGCGCTGCCGCAGCGAAGGATGCCGGTCTTTTCGAACGGGCGCCGCAAGACAGCAAATTTCGGGGACGGCAAGCTTTACCCGGCGCCCAATAGGACTTCGTGATCTTCGTTACGTTCGTGATACAATTTCTCAGATGGAGGCACAAATCAGACAGTATCGAATTGAAGAATATATTATCGAAGAGGAACCGTTTTACGTTCCGAGCTCGGACGAAGTAGAAATTTTTGAAGCCGCCTACCGACAGCGAATCCCAGTATTGTTGAAAGGACCGACCGGCACGGGGAAGACCCGTTTCGTCGAGTACATGGCGTGGAAGCTCGGCCGTCCATTGACGGTCGTCAAGAACACGCCTAAGCCCATCTCTCATCCGGCCAAGCCTAACGGGCCGGTGCCGCTCGTGACTGTCGCCTGTCATGAGGATTTAACCGCCAGCGATTTGATCGGCCGTTATCTCCTCGACGCGGACGGAACTAAATGGATCGATGGCCCGCTCACGCGCGCGGTGAAAGCCGGGGGAATTTGCTACCTGGACGAAGTGGTCGAGGCGCGGAAGGATACGACAGTCATCATCCATCCACTGACGGATCACCGGCGCCTGCTTACCATCGATAAGCTCGGCGAAGTCATCGAAGCTGCCGAGGGATTTCTCCTGGTGGTTTCTTACAATCCCGGCTATCAGAACGTTCTCAAAGACCTCAAACATAGCACCCGACAGAGGTTCGTCGCTCTTGAATTCGACTTTCCCGAACCGGCGCACGAGACCAAAATAATCTGCCACGAGTCGGGGATTGAGCCGCAAACCGCTGCACAATTGGCCAAGCTCGGCCAGCGCGTACGCAACTTGCGCGAGCACGGGCTCAAGGAAGGCGCCAGCACGCGCGTGCTCATCTACGCGGGTCGGTTAATAAAGGAAGGAATCTCGGCGCGCCGCGCTTGCCACGCGGCTGTGACCTGGGGCATTACCGACGACCCGCAGGTTCAGAGGAGCCTAGATGAAGTAGTGGCAGCAATCTTTCCGTGAGCGATCGCAACAGAACGCACAGGCTTCCTCTCAGTCGCCAAAAAAAGCCAGATTGCCGTTTTCATTTCGAGCCTCCGGCGAGAAATCTTTCCGAGTCGGCATTCAAAGAGCGCAAGATCTCTTCGGCCGCTGAGATGACAATTAGCCATCATCCGCTCGGTGCGGTATGGGTGTGAGCGAGAGTATCTGAAGAGATCAACCGAATGAATACCCCCGATTCATCCGTCATTGAGCTGGCCTCGGTTCGGGAAATGTTACGGCTGTATTGCCAAGCGCTGGCAGGCCGCAGCATCGAGCTACACGACTTAACCCAACTTCTCGAAAAAGAGATCGGCTGGTCACACAATGACATCGCGACCACGGATGGTGGCGCGATTTTCTTGCCTGCGACAATCGATCGATTCGATGCGGCGGCGGAAAACTTCGCGTTCCTTAAAGTAATGTTGACCCAGCAGACCGGCCATCTGGAATTTGGCAGCTTTGAATTCGCATATCACCGCGCGTCAACCCGATTCGAAGATCTCCGGCCGAAATTGAGACCGGCGCCGGAGTATCATGATCACGACCATGGACACGAAGCCGATCACGACCGGCCGAACATCACCGAGCTGAGTCGGTTTTTCAAATTGTTTCCGCAGAAACGCGTGGCGCTGGATATTTTTTCCCTGCTCGAGACCAGCCGGGTGGAAGCCAGAGTCATGTATGAATACCCCGGTCTAGCCAAGCTGTACGAGCGCCAGCGACAACGAGTTCTAGGGCTTCGCCCGGAAATCATTTTTCTCCCAGCGCGCGAGGCGTTGATCGAATTTATGATTCGCCTCAGCCTGGGCGCGAATGAAATCAAAATCCCGACGCATTGTAGAGAGATTGCCGGAGACATGCGGCGGCTGATCCGCTTGATTGCCGAGGCTGGCGCCACGGTGGAAGATTGTGCCGAGGCGACGCTGCGAGCTTATAGATTGCTGGCGACGGTGAAAAATGCGCATCTCGAGACGGACGAATTTGTGGTGCTTGATGACGAGGAAAAAAGTTCAAAGCACTTAAGCCATTTAAATCATCCCAACCGGTCGTGGGAGATGGAAGCGCATCGAGTCAACCCTCGACTTCCCTCATTGATCGACCGCGAACGAGATTATC
>JBIOXP010000625.1:0-3881 GCA_044869705.1 Binatia bacterium
CGCCGCCCACGGTCTGAACATTTTCTGCGTTCAAGCCTCTGACTTCATCGGCGAGAACCGTCTCGAGACCGCGCGGACAGGTCGCGAAGAATTGCTCCATGATTTAGCGCGCCGGGTCGAACACAAAAGGCATGCACATGTTGCCTAGCATTGGACTTGTCAATGTCAACCGTTCGCGAATATCTTGCTTCGACAGCTTGACAATAATACGGTTGAGTAGGTTTCTTCATCCCCTGACACGAATTGCCGATGAGGAGGTCTCATGCGAAGCCCCAGGCGCCTGCTATTCTTCTTTGCGCTACTCTGGCAAGTCTGCGCGACATACCCAGCATTGGGTCAGGATCGCGTGCGCATCGGCGTGCCGCTTTTTCCGACGGTTTCATACCCCGTTTACATCGCGCAGGAGCGCCGGTTTTTCGAAAAGAACGGTCTCAAAGGCGAAATCATTCGAATCAATAGCGAACCGACGACCTATCAGGCGCTCATCTCGGGAGATATCGATGCCACTTCGGGGGCGCCGACGGGGCTAGTGCAATCGAATATTCAAGGCGTCCCGGTAGTTTCGCTTGGCAGCTGGGACAATTTCGTGTCCTACACGATGATCGCTCGCGAAAAAATCGCCGACCTGTCGCAGTTGAAGGGCAAGAAAATCGGCATCAACCGACTCGGCGGCAAGTCGTCTCTCGTGCTGCGCGTAATGCTCGAAGATGCCGGCCTCAACACTTCCAAGGACGTAACCTTGCTGCAACTCGGTGGTTCTCAGGAACGCTTGGCCGCGCTGATTCGCGGCGGTATCGACGCGGCACCCGTGGACTTCGCTTTTGAACCGAAGATGAAGCAGATGGGTTTTCACCTCGTCGCGGGCAAAAAAACGCCATTCATGAACGGGCCCATTACGGTCACGGCTGCGTCGCTCAAAGCCAATCGCAACAAATGGGTCCGCTTTGTAAAAGCCTATCTGGAAGCAACCCAGTACATGACGATGAACAAAGAGGGATCCCTCGATGTCCTCAAACGGATTATCCCGCCCGACGACAAGGAAACCCTCGACCACGCCTACGAGGAAATGCGCGCGCGAGCAACAGTCGATTTGCTTCCGCCCGACGCCGCAGTCGAGAATCTCGTGAAAATGATGACCTATGTGGACAAACGAGCGGCGACATTGGACCGGAGTAAACTCGCGGATTACTCGATCCTGAAAGAATTGCTGCAAAGCAGAACCAAAAAATAAACCGGAGTGACGAAGTGCCGGATTGCTGTCTCCGGAACCTCCAACACTCCATCACTCCAACTCTTTACTATGACCGAAATCTCTTTCATCGATACCACTCTCCGAGACGGCCAGCAGAGTCTCTGGGCATTGGGCATGAAGACCGATGCGATGCTCGGCGCCGCGGCGCAGATGGACCGCATCGGTTTCGAATCGATGGAGTTTTTCGTCTCGATCATGATCAAGAAATATGTGCGGGAGCTCAAGCAAAATCCTTGGACTTGGGTCCGCGAAGGCGTGAAGCGCTTTCGCCATACTCGCCTGCGCAATCACGGCGGCCTGCACGGCTCGGGCGCAATGGAAAAGCTGCCCCATGCGGCGATGAAACTTCTTGCCGAAAGACTCGTGTCCTATGGCGTCACGCTCACCCGCACCTCGAACTGTTGGAACGATTTCGACGAGCTCCGGCAAGAGGTGCAGGACCTGCGCCGGATCGGCATGGAAACGATCGTCAACCTGATCTACACCGTTTCGCCGCGGCACACCGATGAATATTATGCGACAAAGACCCGCGCGGCGGCGGCCATCAATCCATTTCGAATCTGCTTCAAAGATGTCGGTGGTCTGTTGACGCCCGAGCGCGCACGCACTTTGATCAGCGCGATTTTGCAAAACGCCGGAACTGTGCCGGTCGAATATCATGCCCACTGCAACAATGGGCTCGCCACCCTCTGCTATATCGAGGCGGTGAAGCACGGGATCATTTCGCTGCACACTGCCGTGCCACCTCTTGCCAACGGCTCATCGCAACCCTCAATAGTCAACGTCGCGCGCAATCTTCGCGCGCTCGGCTACATACCGGTCGTGAACGAAGACCAGGTGAAACCTGTCGAAGAGCATTTCACCGCTATCGCCAGACGCGACGGTTTTGCTTTCGGCAAGCCCTTTGCCTACGATCTCGCGCAATACTCACATCAAGTCCCCGGCGGTGTCATCTCCAATCTGCGTCACCAACTCCGCGTGATTGGAAAGGAAGACAAGCTGGGCGAAACACTGGAAGAAGCGGCGCGGGTGCGCGCCGACTTCGGCTACCCGATTATGGTCACGCCGCTGTCGCAATTCGTGGTGAGTCAGGCGGCCATCAACGTGATTGTGGGTGAACGCTACAAAGAAGTCACCGACCAGGTGATTCAATATGCGCTCGGGATCTGGGGCCGCGAAGCCCCTCTCATCATGAATCCCGACGTCAAAGACAAAATACTGAACCGCCGCCGCGCTAAGGATTGGTACGGTTGGAGCCCGCCAGATCTGAGTCTTGCCGAAGTGCGCCAGAAGCTTGGCGCTACAGTCTCAGACGAAGAACTGATTTTGCGCGTCTATGCCGGTCCCGAAGCCGTGGATGCACTCAAGAGCACCCATGCGCCACCGCGGCAAGTGGATAGCCGCCAAACATTGCTCCAGCTCATCGAGCAACTCAGCAAAAAGAAAGATTGTAATCACGTCTATATCCGACGCAACGGCATGTCGCTGAAGCTCGGCAAATCCGCGCATGCGGCGAATACGTAAGTGCGATTTGATGCCGGGTTAGAAGGCCACCGGCGGTCAGGCCTGTACAGCTTGCGCTACTGGCGGCCCAGCGATTACATGCTAGCCGATTGATCGGCGCTCATTTGTCATTTCGAGCGCAGCGACAAAATCTTTCTTTTCGACGCGTCTTTTAGTCCGCGCTTCGGAGAGATTTCTTCCTGGGGTCGAAATGACACGTTCCACCCTTTGCGATTAATTTCGGTGTTTTGAGTATATCTCGGCCGCGTTTTTCTTTCGGGCTTAATTGAAACCACATCGGCACAGCCTCAAATCCCCAGGTAAGCCCGCCGCACCTCCGGGTCTTCGGCGAGTTCCTGCGCTCGACCCGTACGGACAATTTTCCCAGTTTCCAAGACATAACCTCGATCGGCAACATGGAATGCTGAAAAAATATCTTGTTCGACCAACAGAACCGTGACCCCGTTTTTACGCACCTCGGCTAATTTGTCCACGAGCAAATCGACGACGATCGGCGCCAGCCCCAGGCTCATTTCATCGATCATTAAAAGTTGCGGCCGCGCCATCAATCCGCGTGCGACAGCGCACATTTGTTGCTCGCCTCCAGAGAGACTGCCCGCCATTTGAGCGCGCCGCTCTTTGAGGACGGGAAACAACGCATAGACTTGCTCCAGGTCGGCGGTAATTTCTTGCCGTTGATTGCGGCAATAGGCGCCCATCAAGAGATTCTCTTCCACTGTCATTTGATCAAACAGTTGGCGTCCTTCGGGAACCTGCACCAGGCCGAGACTGAACACTCGGTCCGGTGTCAGCCGAGCGAGCTCACGGCCATTGAAGATGATTCTGCCGTGGCTCGGGATCAGACGCGACAAGGCGCGCAGCGTGGTTGTTTTCCCTGCCCCATTGCTTCCAACCAGCGCGACGATTTCCCCGTTCGCGATCTCGAATGCGATCTCGCGGAGCACGGTCATTTCGCCGTATCCTGCACTTAGCCCTTCGACTCGTAGCAACGGCTCATTCATGGCGTTTCGTGCCGAGATAAGCGGCAATGACTTCATCATTGCTGAGCACTTCTTCCGGCCGGCCTTCAGCAATCTTTTGGCCGCTACGCAAAACCAGCAGCCGG
>JBIOXP010000626.1:0-6528 GCA_044869705.1 Binatia bacterium
TCTAAGAATAGTCGATGATGATAGGCGGCCGGTGCCGGTGGGCGAAATCGGCGAGATCATCTGTCAAAGCCCGTTGGCGACGCACGGCTATTATAAGAATCCACAAGCGACTCAGGCTTCTTTTCGCGACGGCTGGTTTTATACCGGCGATCTTGGCTATTTCGATGAAGAAGGATTTCTCTTCGTTGCCGGCCGAAAAAAGGACATGGTCAAAAGCGGCGGCATCAGCATCTATCCGCTGGAAATCGAGAGCGTCATTTACAGCCACCCGGACATCCTGGAAGCGGCTGTGATCGGCGTGCCGGACCCAGAATGGGGCGAAGCCGTAAAAGCGGTGGTGGTTCTCAAGCCGGGTGCCAACATGTCGGATGAAGCACTTATGAGTTTTTGTAAAGAGCGTTTATCGGGTTATAAGGTTCCCAAATCAGTCGAATTTCGCGCTTCATTACCGCACACGGATATCGGTAAGCTCAACAAGCTGAAATTGAAGGAAATGATTATCGCGGAAATGGCAAAGGCCTGAGAATGGTCAAGGAAAGGAGATCCATTATGATACTCTGTGGCCGCGTGGCATTGACGTTTTTTCTCGGCATCTTGCTGTTTGTTGCTCCTGGATACTGCGCGGAATCGCCCTTTTACGAGGGCAAGAATATCACCTTCCTCATCAACTTCGCTGCCGGTGGGCCGACCGATATCGAAGGGCGGATCGTCGCGCGCCATCTGGCGAAGCATATTCCGGGCAGTCCGGCAATTATTGTTCAGAACATGCCGGGAGCCGGCGGGGTGACGGGGATCAATTTTCTTGGCGAGGCAGCGAAGAAAGACGCTTTCACGGTCGGTTACTTTACCGGACCCTATAACCATCACATGATGAAAAGCGTCACCCTTAGAACCGATCTGATGCGCTTGCCTTTCATCGCTTCAGTGGGCAGCGTAACGGTCTGCTACATCCGCTCCGATGTGCCGCCGGGTATAAAAAAGCCTACGGATATCGCGAAAGCCGAGCGTTTCAAGGCCGGCGGACTTTCTTATGACAGTAACAAGGATCTGCGTTTTCGGCTGGCATTCGACATTCTGGGACTCAAATACGACTACGTGACGGGATACAACAGCAGCAACGACGCGCGCCTGGCGGTTCAGCGCAACGAAATTCAATACCATGATGAAAACGTTCCGGGTTACCGCGGGGTCGTTGAGCCTCAGCTGGTGAAGACAGGCATCGTCACACCGCTCTACTATCACGACGTCATCAAACCGGACGGGACGATGGGTAAGAGCCCGGATTATCCCGAGCTCAATTCTTTCACAGAAGTTTATACGCAGATTTTCGGCAAAGCACCGACAGGAATCAAATATGAAGCTCTCAAAGCGGCGAATATGGCGAGCCAGAACCTCAGTCGGGTCGCGCTATTGACGCCGAATGCGCCGAAGCAAGCAGTGGTTGCCTTGAGGCAGGCTTTCACATCGCTGTCCAAAGACGAAGAGTTTATCGCCGACGCGAAAAAAGCGATGCGCTTCCAGCCCCGTTTCGATGTCGGTGAGGATGGTGAGAAACTACGCGACAAAGTTTTGAGAGCGCCGGAGGAAGTCGTCGAGTTCGTGCGCCAGTACATCGAACAAGCGCGGAAATAAGGCTGGATAATTTCCGCCTTAGAGAAAGGAAGCCATTTGTGAGCGCTAAAATCTTGCCGCTCGTTGTCGTGCTTATATTGTCGCTATCCAGCGCCGCCATGAGTCAGGACAAACCGAAGATTCCCATCAGCGCCTCGTCGAAGACCCTGGGCTACAGCCCGCTCTGGGTGGCGAGCAAAGTCGGTTTTTTTGACAAACAAGGACTCGATGTACAGCTCGTGCTCGTCAACGGCGCCGACAAATCGACGATGGCATTGATGGGCGGATCGGTTTATCTCTCGAGCGGCGGCGTCGACACGGTGATCTCGGCAGTCGAACAGGGCGCGGACCTCGCCACGATCGGCGGCATTATCAACGGGCTTACGCATTATATTATGGGCGGAAAAAAGTTCAGGACCTTCGAAGACCTGCGCGGCGCGAATGTCGGCTCGTCCGGTCTTACATCCGGCACGGCGTTTGTGCTCCGGCGCGTGCTGAAGGCGAACGGATTGGAATATCCAAAGGACTACAATCTCATAAACGTGGGCGGCTCGCCGCAGGCATTTCTCTCGCTCACCGCCGGGAGAATCGATGCGGCGATCATCGCGGTCCCGCTCAATTATGAAGCCGAGCAAATGGGCTATCCGGTCATCGGCAAAGTCAAGGATTTCATTCCCAACTACCAATTGACGGATCTGACGGTGAAGCGTTCGTGGGCGGAGAAAAATCGCCCTATTGTCGTTCGTGTCATGAAGGCTATGGCGCTTGCGATGCGCTGGCTCCACGATAACAAGGAGCCCGCGATCGATTTTCTTGCCAAAGAGATGAAGCTCAAGCCCGACCAGGCGCGGCGCGGCTGGGAATATTATACCGAGAATAAGATCTGGAACCCCAACGCCGAATCCAATATCGAGGGAATTCGCACAGTCATCCAAATCTCTGCCGAGCGAGGGTTGTTCAAGGGCGGTGCATTGCCGCCGCCGACGAAGTATGTGGATCATAGCTATGTGGACGAAGCGTTGAGGGAGATTGGCAGACGGCAATAGCGACAAAGGTAACAGTCGCTAGGAGAGGCCAGAGTAAGAGGAAGCAACGGATTGAACCTGAGATCATAAGGAAGGCAGCGACGAACAACCATGGCTTTAGACCCGAGGCAACGATTTTTTAACCACGACGGATTGACACTGAGTTATTGGGAATGGGGAAATCCCAGCGAGGAAACTTATGTTTTTGTGCATGGTGTGCGCGATCAGGGAAGAAGTTGGGAGCACTTTCTCGAGGCGCTGCTCAGGCGCGGCGTGCCGATCAACCACGCAGTGGCGCTCGATCTACGAGGACACGGAGACAGCGATTGGCCAAGTTCGAGCCGCGGTTATCAGCACGAGGATTTTCTCACCGACTTAGCGGGATTATTGAAGCACCTCGAGAAAGAGGCACTGACGATCATCGGCCACTCCTTGGGCGGCAGCATGTGTTTGCTTTATGCCGCAGTCTTTCCTGAAAAGGTGAAGCGCCTGGTGCTGCTCGAATCGCTGGGCCCGTTCGCGCGTGCCGACGACGAAGTACCGAGCATTATTGCCGAGCGTTTGAGGGGCAGAGACTATGTCGAAATTCCGTTCCCGCACGAATCGTTGGAGTCGGCCGCCAAGTCGCTGCAAAAAACCTTTCCGCTGATCCCGGATGAGGCGGCGCTACATATGGCGCGCCATGGCACCAACTTCAAAGGTGGTAGATATCGCTGGAAGCATGACCCGATTTTGCGCTACCGCACGACGACCGCGATGTCGGAAGGACAGATCGAAGCTTTCATCCGCCGGCTGCAATGTCCGATTCTGTTCGTCTACGGCACGGAAAGCGATTTTATGAAATCCGTCCGCGGCCGTCGCGCGCAGCTTTTCCCGAACGCGAAGATCGTTCCCGTGGAAGGTGCCGGCCATCACATTCCGCACGAAAAGCCGGAGGAGTTGGCCGATATCGTCACGCCGTTTTTGAAGCAGGGATGAACAACGTTCAAACAGTTCAAGCCGTTCAACAGTTCAAACCGTCGAGGTAACTATGACCGTCAGGTACTTCGAGGAATTAGAGATTTGGAAAGAGGCACGGCGTTTGACCGGAGAGATATACCGGCCTCACAAAGACTTCCAAGTTCGCACGCGACTTCAGTCTTACGGGACAGATTCGCCGCGCGGCTATTTCCATCATGTCGAATATTGCAGAAGGTTTCGAGCGAGGCGGGAACCAAGAGTTCATCCAATTTCTTTATATCGCGAAGGGTTCAGTGGAGAGGTCCGATCACAGCTGTATATAGCATATGATCAAGGTTATCTCGTTCAGCTTGACGCTGATAAACTCATCGATGGTCTCAAACGGCTATCGATAATGATCAGTAACTGTATTGGGTACATTCAGCGCAGCGGCATGCGAGGCAGAAAATTTAATGTATCGAGCCCATTGGCGAAACCCACCCGGATTGTAAAGCTTGAGCCGCGTAGTCCTCGCTCTCCAACCGATTGAACGACTTGAACGGGTTGAACAGTTTGAACCCAGGTTCGAGGAGCATATGTACTTATCCGCTAAAGAGATAGCCGCGATGCAAGCCGTTCGCCGGGTTCATCAGCTCAACCCGGCCGCGATTCGGCTCGACAAGTCCCTGGGCGACAAAGCCGGATTGAAGAATATCGGGATTCATCTGATCACCATCGCGCCCGGGGAAAAGTCGACCGAGTTTCATGCGCACAAGTACGAAGACGAGGCGATCTACGTCGTGTCAGGCCACGGCACGGAAGCGATCGGAAACGAAACGTATAAAATCGGCCCGGGCGATTTTATCGGCCTTCCGGCCGGCGGCCCGCCCCACGAAACCATCAACGATGACAGCGAACCGCTCGTTTGTCTCGTCATTGGGCAAAGACTGGCCCAGGATGTCGTCGATTATCCGCGCCGAGGCAAGCGGCTCTATCGGAACAGCGGGCAGAGAGATATGATCGACATCGCTCGGATCACTGGCCGCTAAAATCCGCTTAGGTAAATCTGAATTGAAGGACTGATCGGTTGCTCATCAACTGCGCCGCTTACCAGAACGGCAAGAAGCTGGCCGATATACCCGTCGATCAGATTCATCTGTTTGTCAGCAGGCCCGATTGCTTCGTTTGGGTGGCGCTCAAGGATCCCGAGGCCGCCGAGCTGCAAGCGATGCAAGCGGAATTCGGCTTGCACGATCTCGCTGTGGAGGACGCGCTCAAAGGCCACCAACGACCAAAAATCGAGGAGTATGGGCAATCCCTGTTTGTCGTGCTGCATATCGTCGAAAACGGCGGCGAAGATCTCAGCGTGGGCGAAGTGGGTATTTTTGTCGGGAGCAACTATGTTTTGTCCGTGCGGCAACGCGCGAAGCAAGGCTTTGTCGAGGTGCGGAAACGATGCGAACAAGAGCCGGAATTGCTGAGCCACGGTCCGGCTTATGTTCTCTATGCGCTGATGGATGCAGTGGTGGACCGTTATTTTCCGGTGCTCGATGTGATCTCCACCGAGCTGGAGCGAGTCGAGGAGCGAATCTTCGCAACACAAACCGAGCGGGCGAGCATCGAGGCTCTTTATTGCACCAAACAGAAGCTCATGACCTTGAAACATGCGACCGAGCCCCTGCTCGAAGCGAGCGGCAAACTCCACGGCGGACGGGTGCCGCAGCTCTGTCAAGGCTTGCAAGACTATTTTCGCGATATCTCAGATCATCTGGTCCGGCTCAACCAATCGATTGACAGCCTGCGCGATATGGTGACGACCGCGATCTCAGTGAGCCTTTCCTTGATTACGTTGCAAGAAAACGAGGTGACCAAGCGGCTTGCCGCATACGGCGCGCTCGTCGCTGTGCCGACCTTGATCGCAGGTATCTACGGCATGAACTTCGAGCATATGCCCGAGATTCAATGGCAGCACGGCTATCCGGTTTCTTTGATCGCGATGGCGTTGATCGATGGTTACTTGTTTTATCGATTTCGCAAGGCCAGATGGCTCTAGCGACATTTTGTCGCAATTGACTGCAGGATTTGATGATGCACCAACAGTTCTGATACTCATCGGAAATATTTTGATTCATTTGCGAGGAAATCCATGGCTGAAATGACGACGATACTCCAGCGCGTCGACGAAGAAGCGGGTGTTGCGTGGCTCACTTTCAACCGCCCGGAGAAAAAAAACGCGATGAGCCATAAATTCATGGCCGAATTCATCGGCGCGCTCAAGAGTCTGGCGGATAACGATAAAATCAAATGCGTCGTAACTATCGGCTCCGGCGATTCGTATTCGTCGGGACTCGATCTCTATGATCTGCGGGAATCGTGGAAGCGCAAACGGGCCTGGGATCATGCGGGAACCACGTATGAAATTGTGCGGGTACTGCGCAGCATGCCGCAGGTGACACTCGCTGCAGTCAGGGGTTGGTGCCTCGGCGGCGGCTTGGCGCTGATCAATGGCCACGATCTCTGCATTGCCGGTGAATCGGCAAAATTCGGCATGCCCGAGGTGATTCGGGGCAGCTACGGCGCGGTAGCGACGTCGACGCTTTTTCATAGCGGTATTCCGGTGAAGAAAGCGTTTTATATTCAGCTCACGGGACGCAATCTGACGGCGATCGAAGCGGAGCGAGTCGGTTTGGTTTCTCAAGTCGTTCCCGACGATCAATTGGCATCGAGCGTCGAGCAATTGGCGCACGAGCTTGGCAGCCGCAATGCGGTCACCTTGGAAAGCGCAAAAATTGCTGCCTATATGCAAAAGGACATGGATTTTCTGACCGCGCTTAGGACCGATGATCTGGTTTCGCACCGGATGCGCTACTACACCAATCCGCTGAGCGACGTCGAGGGATACCTGCACTCACAAAAAGGCGGTGGCACGACGAAGTACGCGAAGCCGGAGGAT
>JBIOXP010000627.1:0-4989 GCA_044869705.1 Binatia bacterium
TGTCACGCCGGAGGTCGCGAGTTCGAGTCTCGTCGGCCCCGCCAATTACATAAATCGTTCGGCCTCTTTAATCCTGGAGCTTGCAGGCGATGAACAAACAAGAAGCTCTGTCGCAGAGACGCTGGTATGTTATCGATGGTCAAGGCAAGGTTCTCGGTCGGATGGCGACTGAAATCGCACGGGTGTTGCGGGGAAAACACAAGCCCACATTTACGCCAAATCAAGACTCCGGGGATTTTGTCATCGTGATCAATGCTCGCGGGGTGAAACTTACCGGCGCTAAGCTACAAGACAAGATCTATTATCGGCACACCGAATTCCCAGGCGGTATTCGAGAGCGACCCGCGGCGGAGATGCTGCAAATCAAGCCCGAGGAGCTGATTAGGTTGGCTGTACGGGGAATGCTTCCGAAGAATCGTTTAAGTCGTAAGCTGGTTACCAAGCTTAAAGTCTACGCCGGTCCAGAGCATCCCCACAGTGCGCAAAAACCGGAACCTTTGACGATTGCGAGCTAGGAGAAATGTGATGGCGGAAAAGGTTTTTACAGCAACGGGTCGGAGAAAAACTTCGGTTGCGCGGGTTTCACTTAAACCTGGCAAGGGCAGAATTACCATTAATGAGAAATCGTTACAGGACTATTTCGGCCGGGAGACTGCTCGCATGATTGTCATGCAGCCATTTGATGTGACGCAAACCTCCGGTAATTTTGATATCGATGTGAATGTCGCCGGGGGTGGGAATTCGGGACAGGCGGGTGCCATTCGCCACGGCATCACGCGGGCCTTGATGCAAATCAATCCTGAGCTCCGCTCACCGCTGAAAAAGGCTGGATTTGTTACCCGTGACCCACGCGCCGTTGAGCGAAAAAAGTACGGACGTCACAAGGCGAGAAAGCGCCCACAATATTCAAAGCGCTAATTGATTTTCTTTACGAGGACTCCCGGTAACGCCTTTGCCGGATGGCGATGGTCGGAAGAGATTGTCCCCTCGTTCGAAGGAAGACTGAGCGAGCCGTAACAGCGGCTCATCGAAACTCGTCGTAACCTCACCCTCTACTCTCGTTCAGCAATATCGCTCCTCCTCACTCCTCGGCAGTGAAGAAGAACAAGCCGATAAGCGCAAAGATCGCGTTGGCCGCCCAGGCAGATAATAACGAGGGCATTGCTCCACTGTGACCGAGCGACACGCAAAATGCAGCCAAAACCCAATAGCCAAAAGCGATCAGCATCGCGATCCCGAAGCTCAGTGACAGAGTACCGGTCATTTTTCGCTTAATTGCGAATGGGATTGCCAGCAAGACCATTAGGGGCGAGATGAATGGCAGGGCGAGTTTTGTCTGAAGATCGACTTCATAATAGGTGGTGTCGATGCCTTTCGCTTTCATATCGGCGATCTGCTTTTGCAAATCGAAAAATGTGAATTCCTCGGCATCGCGCGCGAGCAGCTGGAGATCTTTCGGCGTTTCCGACAGAGGTAGGGCGGTTATGGTTTCGCGCTGAACCATTTTCCCGTCCGGCAGCACACTCCATTCGGTGGCCCCGCTTGACGTCCAACCCCTCTCGGTGTATTGCGCGCGCGGGATTTCGAGCAGGCCGCGCAAGCTGAAGTCACGATTGAGGAGAAATACCGTCACACCATCAAGAACATTCTTGCGCGAATCGAAATTATCAATGTTGATGAAGCTGTTTTCGGAACGGATCCAGATATCGTGAGTTCCTAACAGGCTTTGCTGTTGTTTATTCTTGATCTCTGTCTTGTAAATGGTTTGGGCGTTATGAGCGAAGACCGGGACCAAGGCTTCGTTCCAAAGAAAATTTAGCGCACAGACGATCAACGATAGAATCAACAGTGGCAGAGCAATTCGTTGAATCGTGATTCCACCCGCTCGAATCGCCGTGATCTCGTGAGTTCGGGTCAAGGCCCCGAGACAAAAAAGTGTCGAGAAAAGAACAGCAAAGCCGATGACGCGAGAAATCAAAAGCGGCGCCTTATAAAAAAAATACCGTAAAATCGTTAAAAGTGGCGCGCCCGCGTCGAGCAGAGCGCCGATTCGCTCAAAGAAGTCCACGGTCGTATAAAGCAATGTGGTCACGAGCAAACTGATGAAGAAGATCCGTAAGAAGCTGCTGGCGACGTAACGGTCCAAAATTGCGCCGATCGGAAGGAATTTGAAACCGAAGCGCCCCATCAGTCGTGCTTCCTCTGGAGACCTCTCCTGAGTTCATTCCAACCATGCGCAAACGATTCGGCAGCACGATCAAGGACTCGGGGAAAACTCAGCGGCGACTCCCGCAACGCATGTCGGAAAAAGTGGGCTCCGATTGCACCGATCACAATATTCGGCAGCCACAGAGCAGGAATCGGATGAAGAATGTTCTTGTCGCCCAAGGCTTTGCCGAGAGAAAGCAGGGCATAATAGGCAACCAGCCAAAAGAGACATAACATAAATCCCCAGGACCGGTTGGCACGAGAAGAGCGTGGAACCAGAGTGAGTGCCACTCCCAGAAGGCAAAATAGTAAAGGAACAAATCCGAAAGAAATACGCTGCTGCAGCTCCATTCGCTCCGCGATGGTTTTCGCGCCCTCTCGTTGTTTTTTGTCGATGCTCGACAGCAGCTCTGATATGGTCATTTCTTTCGGACCCGAGTCCTTCTGCTGAATCGGTCCGATAAGATCGTCGAGGTCGAGCTTGAAATCATAGATATTAAAACGCGTTTGGCTGAAACCGGGTCGATTTTTTTCTCGTTCATAGATACTGCCGTCGAAGAGTCTGAGTCCGAGCGTGTTGGTTTCGTCTTCCGTGGAAATGCGCGCGACCTTTCCCAGGATGATGTCTTCACGGGTCTGATCGCGCTTATCCACGATCAGCACTCCTTGTGCGGTATTGCCGGGCGGAACGATCTCCTCCACGTAAATCAGAATCTTTGGAAAATCGTCATTAAACACCTTTTCCTTGAGGGCCGTGCCAACCCGATTCTTAGCGATGTTGTAAAGCTCTTTTTTTAGTGCAAAGTTCGCGACGGGACGGCCAAACATCGTGAGAAAGAAGGTTAGTAGCGCGATCACGACTGCCAAAGCGCCGACGGGCCAAAGAATTTGTGCAGGGCTTATACCCGAGGCCTTCATCGCCAGGAGTTCTTGATCGTTAGACATTCGCCCGAGTCCCAGAAGAATTGCGAGGAGAAAAGCCATGGGCACTGTCATTTCCAAAAACGTGGGAAGGATCAAAGAGAATAACCTGACGATCTGCAAAATCGGCACGCCGCGCGTCACGACCAATTCGAACAGCCTCAAGATACGGCCGATCAACAACACCGAAGTAAACGCGAGCAAGCCCAATAGAAACGGCGGAATGATTTCGGAGATCAAGTAGCGGAACAGAATTCTTCGCTTCACTTCGAGGCATGTTAACGAGTGCTATAGGGTTTGTAAAATCCTTCAGCGTGAAATTGCAAAACCGCCATGTCCGGACGCGGTGAAATCATCTTCGGCATCAATCCAGTGCAGGAAAAGCTTCGTGTGGCGCCGAAGGATGTCTTGGAAATTTTGTTTGCGGCACCGGGTGATCGCGCTGCCTTGCGCGCGATCGAACGCGAAGCGCTGCGGCATCGACTGCCGATCTCGCGGGTGCCGGTCCATGTGTTGGATCGATTAGCCTCTGGTCAACGACATCAGGGTGTGATCGCAAAAATCGCGGCGTTTCATTATCTCTCGCTCGATAAATTTCTCGAGCGGATCTCAACAGCGGCTGGCTCAGAATGCATTTTAATTCTCGACGGTGTGACTGATCCGCGTAATTTTGGAGCATTGCTGCGAACAGCGGAAGCCGTTGGCATCGAGCATGTCATCATACCCAAGCATCGCTCGGTCGAGGTGAACTCACTGGTCGTAAAGGCATCATCGGGAGCCACATTTTATCTGAACATCGTTAAAGCGACGAATATGCGAACCACGCTTTCGGAGCTAAAAAAGCGTGGTTACTGGATTGTGGGCTTGGACGCGACAGCTACCCAGACCATTTATGAGAATAAGTACCCGGAACGGCTGGCCATTGTCTTGGGAAGCGAAGGCAGGGGAATTCGGCAAATTAATTTACGGGAATGTGATTTCGTGGTTTCCATCCCCATGCTCGGCAAAGTTGCCTCCCTCAATGTCGCTGTGGCAGGAGCCATTTTTTTGTACGAGGTTCTGCGGCAAAGACAGACGTCCGTGTTGAAGCGCTAACCAGTAGGCCAAGGGTTCGGTGGTTCTCGAATAACCGACCCCCTGTTGACATGATTACCTGAAGGTGGTTTAAATAACCGTTTACATAAAAAGAGTACGTTGGGATGCCTTGCCCTGCGCTTCCGTATTGCTGGATTTACATCGATTCCTACCCGGGTGTGCGTCATCGCAGGAGATTGGCTGTGGCACAAGCGCCAGGCTGGCGCAAGCTGAGCTGGCGTAGCTCAACGGTAGAGCAGCTGATTTGTAATCAGCAGGTTGTAGGTTCAAATCCTATCGCCAGCTCCAGTCCAGATGGAGCTCCGATTCGGGTTCTATATTCGTCGTTTAGCAAATAAAATTGGTAACTTACGAGGTTAAGGGGATAGGAGAGGTTCCCGAGTGGCCAAAGGGAGCAGACTGTAAATCTGCCGGCGATGCCTTCGAAGGTTCGAATCCTTCCCTCTCCACCAGATTTCAGAGCGCGGGAATAGCTCAGTTGGTAGAGCGCAAGCCTTCCAAGCTTGGGGTCGCGGGTTCGAGTCCCGTTTCCCGCTCCATCTTAGGTCGATGGTCTTCGGATCGACAGCGCGAACAGGTACAGTCGGCGCCAGGGCGCATCAGAATCGTGGTGCTATTTGCCCAGGTAGCTCAGTCGGTAGAGCACGTCCTTGGTAAGGACGAGGTCGGCGGTTCAATCCCGCTCCTGGGCTTGGTTACAACACACGGTCGCCAGTGTAGCATCGTCGAAGCCGTTCATTGGTAAATCAATAGGAGGAAGAGATG
>JBIOXP010000628.1:0-10946 GCA_044869705.1 Binatia bacterium
CGATCTCGGGATTCCACTCGTTCGACTTGTCGCAGGTCAAGTGCATTCCCGGCTGGATCGAACTCGCATCCTGCACCACCACCTGAATGGAATCCGTGCAGGTCGCGACAATGTCCGAGCCGCGCACGACGTTGTCAACGCAGTCGCAGGGCGTGACGTGCACGCCAAGCTTTTGGCGCATTTCAGCGGCGTACGTCTCGCGGTTTTTTTTCGTCGGGCTATAAACTTTGACCTCGCGAATTTTCCTCACCTGGTTGAAGGCGAGAAGATAGGTGCGCGCCATGCCGCCCGCGCCCAAGATGCCGACGACCTCGGAATCTTGGCGCGATAGGTATTTGGCGCCGAGACCGGCGCAGCCGCCCACTCGCATATGCTGAATGATGCCGTCGTTGATGATGGCGAGGGGCTCGCCGTTTCGGGTCGAAAAGACCATTACGAAGCCGCAAAATGTTCCCGGCTCGACGCAGTATTTCTCGACGGTTTTGCCTTCCGGCCACTCGAGCATGTCGGATTTCATGCGAATCGCGAAGCTTTCGAAGCTCCGCGATGCACCTTCCATCGTGCCCCAGCGGTACATTAACTTTGGGTCGTCATTGGGCACGAAGAAATCATAGCGGCCACGATAAGCAGCGCGTTCATCGATCAAGTCCCGGTAACCGGTTTCCAATGCTTCCATGCACGCTTTGATATCCAGGATTTGCCCTACCGCCTCGTTATTGATGAGCAGCATGACGCATCTATTTCGCAGTCATGCCGTCTTTGCAAGGGAAAAAATGCCGGGAAGAGCCTGAATGAAACAGTTCGTAAAAATTGTGATTAACTGTCGAGCTCGGGTTTGGGCAAAGGCAGGAAGGGAACGCCCTCTTCGGCGAGTTCTTTGGTCTCTTGAACCGTCGCGGTGCCGTGAATGGGACGCTCCTCGGCTTCTCCCTTGTGGATTTGGCGCGCTTCTTCAGCGAAGCGGGAGCCCACATCCTCGAAGTTCTCTTTCACGTAGTGATGCACTTTAAGAAGCATCTCCTTGAATTCAGCGGGGGAGAGCGATTCGGACGGCGCTTGCCGGGGCCTTTTTGCCGGCAGCGGCTCTTCTCTCTTGACGTGGACTGCGCAGGCGTGGGGAACTTTTTCAACCGTCGTGGTGCCGCAGCTCGGACAAGAGATGAGCTTTTTGTCCAGTTGCTTTTGAAAGTCTTCGAAACTTGGAAACCAACCCTCGAAGCGGTGCTTTTTCTTGCAGAGAAGATTGTAGATGACCATAGCGGCTCGGGTAATATCAATAAGATTGCAGCGCCGGGTTGTCAACCCCTCGGTGCGGACCGGGGACGCTCGCTACTCGGGAACGGATTCCCGACGGTCCTGAGTAGGCAGCGCTAAGGCTGCCGTATCGAAGCATGCACAAAAGTTTGATCGAAGAGGTGCCCGTGCTAAGATCGGTGTGAATGTCCGAAAGAATGACTGTAAGAGTCGTGCAACAGATCGCCGACGTGCCGCGTGAGCGCTGGGACGCATTGGTCGGGAACGCCACACCGTTTTTGAAATGGGATTGGCTCGACAGCCTCGAGCAGTCCGGTTGCGCGAATGAGCGAACCGGTTGGTTGCCGCACCACGTCATCGTCGAGAAGGGCGCGGCGCTGATCGGCGCTTGCCCGATGTATTTGAAGCTTCACAGCATGGGCGAGTTCGTGTTCGATTACGAATGGGCCGAAGCGGCACACCGCGCCGGCATTCAGTACTACCCCAAGATGCTGGTCGGAATTCCATTCACTCCCGTTACGGGCCACCGCTTTCTCACAGCCGCTGGAGAAGATCGTGGGCCGCTGATCCGTTTTATGGGTCAGGCGCTGGCGAAGATCGCCGCCGATAACAAGATATCTTCGGTACATGTGAATTTTTGCCTTGCGGACGAGCGCGAGGCGTTGGAGCAAGTCGGGTTTTTTCAGCGCGCGGGAATTCAGTTCCACTGGCAGAACCGCGGCTTTCACTCATTCGATGATTATCTCATGAGCTTTCGCAGTGACCGGCGCAACAAAGTCAAACGCGAACGGCGCGAGGTCGCGATGCGCGGCATCACGATTCGCGCTTTCGAAGGGGAAGAACTGACCCTTCAGCACATGCGCACGATGTTTCGGTTGTACAAAGGGCATGTGGACAGACTGTACTATGGCCGGCAGTATCTAACCCGAGAGTTTTTTGACGACCTGCAGCGCCGTTTCGCCGCGCACCTCTGCCTCATGCTTGCGGAGCGGGAGGGAAAGATAGTTGCGGGGACCTTCAATATACGCGACGACACTGCCATGTATGGACGGTATTGGGGCTGTTTCGAGGAACATCCGTTTCTGCATTTCAACGTGTGTTATTACTCCGCCATCGAGCACTCGATTCGCATGGGACTGGAGCGGTTCGAGGCCGGCGCCGGAGGAAGCTTCAAACAGCTTCGTGGTCTGGACCCTGAGCATACGACGAGCATGCACTACATCGTCGACGGCAGATTTCGCCATGCGGTGGAACGCTTTCTTACCCAAGAACGCCAGATGATCCAGCGTAAACGGGAAATGCTGCTCGATCACAGTCAACTGAAAGACGAGCAACAGGAGCCGTGAGACTTACTCGCCCGTCCGGCGAAACAGAGTGTCGCAATTCCCCAATGCCACGTCCCTCGATACGCGCTTCGCGCTACTCGGGAAACCGGTAAACTATTGGAATTGGCCGGCCGAGTATCCTGAGTAGGCTGCGGGTAAGGCAGCCGTATCGAAGGATACGCGCTTCGCGCTACTCGGGAAACCGGTAAAAACTATTGGAATTGGCCGGCCGAATATCCTGAGTAGGGTGCGGGTAAGGCAGCCGTATCGAAGGATACGCGCTTCGGGCTACTCGGGAAACCGGTTTAGCCGAGCGTGCTGAGTAGGTGGCCGCAACGCTGCCGTATCGAGAGACGACCGGCATCCGTATCGAGCATTCTCGCTGGGTATGAAGATGGATTTCCCGCTTTGGACTGAAAATGACAGACTACGACCGCGTCAAAATGTAGAGTTGGCCGAGCGCCGGCGCGACGGTTTTCTTGACAGCATCGAGAGTTTCCTCTAACGTCGGCGCGGAGTGCGCCTGTGAAAATTTCCTGGAAAAATGTTGCGGAGCCCGTGCTGTTTTTCGCGGCGCTTTTGGTCCTCTGGGAGATTTTGGTCCAGGTCATCAAAGTCCCGACTTTTATTCTTCCGCCGCCGGGCGATCTTTGGATCGCATTTTTCAAAAAGCTGCCGATTCTCGGCAATCATTCATTTATTACTTTCATCGAAGCCTTCGGCGGTTTTGTTCTCTCGCTCGTGCTCGGCGTCGGGTTCGCGATTGCCGTGGTCTATTCGCGTCATTTGCAGAATACGATTTATCCGCTGATCGTGATTCTTTATGCCATGCCTAAGAGTGCCTTCGCGCCCTTAATGGTGATCTGGGTGGGGTACGGGTTGTTTTCCAAAATCGCGATTGCATTTCTGGTGGCTTTTTTCCCGATCGTCGTCAATACGGTGCTGGGGTTGAAGGAAATTGAGCCGGAGCTGTTGGAGTTGGCACGCATCAATCGTGCTTCAGAGTTTGATGTCTTCAAAAAGATTCGTCTGCCCAACTCGATTCCTTACCTGTTCGCCGGGATCAAAGTTGCAATCGTTCTGTCGGTCACCGGCGCGATCGTCGCGGAGTTCGTGGCCGCCAACGAAGGACTCGGTTATCTCGTCCTCCAGGCGAACTATAATTTGGATACCGCGTTTGCACTGGTGATTTTGCTGATTCTGGCAGTGCTCTCGCTCGGCCTGTTTTGGCTCGCTGAAGTGATCCAGCGCAAGATGGCGCCCTGGAGCGCGGGTGTGCGCGAAGTCGAAGGCTCTTTTTAGTGAAGCAGGAGGAGTTCATGGGGCGTATTACTCGACAGTCCGGCAGCGTCGTTGTGGCACTTGGCGTCGGCCTTTTTCTGCTGTTTGCCGAAGCGAGAGTAGAATCCGCCGAGCCGAGGGCGGCCACCATTCGCCTCGATTTCATTATCGGTGGAAAGCATGCACCATGGTACGTGGCGTTGGAAAAGGGCTTCTATGCCAAGCGCGGATTGAATGCGACGATTCAAGCAAGCACCGGCTCGGCGGATACCGTGCGCACTATTGGATCCGGCGGCGCCGATTTTGGTTTCGCCGACATCGGCACGACGATCGTCGCCAAATCACGCGGCACGCCGGTACAAATCGTAGGGCAGTTCGGCTATGTGCCCGCGACGATTCTCTGGCGCGACGAAGGGACGATCAAGGGCATTCAAGACCTCGCCGGAAAATCCTGGGCGATCAGCCCCGGCCAAGCACAATGGTATCTCATGCCGGCCTACTGCCGCATTAACAAGATCGATTTCAAGTCAATCAAGATTCAAGAGACGGCAGCGCCGATTCAACCGGCAGCTCTGGCGACTAAGAAAGCGGACTTCATCGTGATGTATCGCGCCTCCAACGATGAGATCGCTGAACAAGCGGCGACGAAGGTCGGTGTCAAGCTTTCGCGGATTTTCATGAAGGACACCGGCCTGGATATTTACGGCACGGGTCTGATCGTTAAGGATGAGGATGTCAAGAAGCGGCCGGATTTCGTCCGCGCGTACGTGGAAGCGACGCTGGAAGGTCTTCGCTATGCGCGCGATAATCAGGAAGAGTCGCTCAAAATCCTTCTCAAGCACAAACCCGAGCTCGAACCCGCGCTCACCACACTGCAGCTCAAAAACGCTCTCACGGAAGTGTTCTTGCCGCCGGAATCGGCGAACGTCGGTATTGGCTACATGAAGCCGGAGATCATGGACAAAACGGTTAAGGTCGTCAACGATTACTTCGATGTCGGGCGCAAAGTGGCCTCCAAGGAAGTTTATAGCAATCAGTTCATCCGGCGATAGCGAAAGAGCATTTCCAAGGTTCATCAGTGCCGCCGCTGATCGACGTCAGTGATGTTTCCCGCGTGTTCACGAGCGCTGGAAAGAGCGTCGCGGCCCTCGAGCACGTGACCTTCGCGATTCAAGCGGGAAATTTCGTTTCCATCGTCGGGCCAAGCGGTTGCGGAAAAAGCACCTTACTAAAAATTGTCTCGGGCCTGTTGCCGGCGTCCGCAGGAAGCGTGGCCATCAACGGCCAGCCGGTGCGCGGCCCGCTGGAAAATGTCGGCATGGTGTTTCAGGCGCCCGTGCTCCTCAAATGGCGCTCGGTGATCGGCAATATCTTGCTGCCGGTCGAATTCGCCAGACTCGATCTTGTCCGCCATACCGAACGGACCAGAGCTTTGATCAAGCTCGTGGGTCTCGAAGGTTTCGAGGAGATGTATCCGCATCAGCTCTCGGGAGGCATGCAGCAGCGCGCTTCGCTTTGTCGCGCGCTCGTGACCGATCCGCAGTTGTTGCTCATGGACGAGCCCTTCGGGGCGCTCGACGCGATGACGCGCGATGAGCTCGATCTGGAGCTTCTACGCATCTGGGAAGAACGGAAGAAGACGGTGCTATTTGTCACCCACAGCATACAAGAAGCGGTTTTTCTCTCCGACGTCGTCTTCGTCATGTCGGCGCGGCCGGGCCGGTTGCTGGAGAAAATCTCGATCGATTTACCGCGCCCGAGAAGCATGGAAATGATGACAGAGCAGAAATTCGGCGCGTATTCGCTGCGGATTCGCGCGCTCCTCGCCGGCACAGGAAAATCAGGTTCTCTGGCGGGCTCGACCATGTGAATTTGCGCCGACGTGCGCTATCATCTGAAATCATCCCTGCGCTAATTTGAATGGCTATCCAAGGATTAACTTACGCCGAAGCCGGCGTCAGCATCGAAGCCGGTGAGGCGCTGGTGCGCCGCATCGCGCCGATCGCCAAGCAAACCAAGTCAGCCGGAGTGCTGGCTGGCGTCGGCGGTTTCAGCGCACTGTATGATCTCAAGTCGACCGGATATCGGGATCCGATTCTGGTTTCATCCACGGACGGCGTCGGCACCAAACTCAAGATTGCGTTCATGACCGGAGTTCATGACACCGTAGGAGTCGATCTCGTAGCTATGGGCGTCAACGATATTTTGACCCAGGGAGGGATGCCGCTTTTTTTTCTCGATTATTTTGTCTGTGGCAAGCTCGACGTCAAAATTGCCGCGGCGGTGGTGCGCGGGATCGCTGCAGGTTGTCGGGACGCCGGCTGCGCGCTGATCGGCGGGGAAACCGCGGAACATCCCGGCGACTTTGCCGATGGCGAGTACGATCTGGCCGGGTTCGTCGTCGGCGTCCTGGAAAGGCGGAAAATAATTGATCCCAGCAAGATCGTTGCAGGGGATATTTTGATCGGTCTGCCGTCATCGGGTCTGCACAGTAATGGCTATTCGCTGGCCCGCAAAGTGCTTTTGGAACGATCCGGTTTCAGGATTGATCAACGCATTCCCGAGCTCGGTCGCACATTGGGGGAAGAGTTGCTCGAACCAACGCGCATTTATGCAAAAATTATCCGCATGCTGTTTGACAAGTTCCCGATCAAGGGGGCGGCGCACATTACCGGAGGCGGAATTGCGGGCAATTTGCCTCGCGTGTTGCCTTCCGGCCGTCGCGCCGTGCTTGAGCGGCAAAGCTGGCCGGTGCCCAGCGTGTTCAGTCTGATTCAGAAAATCGGCGCGATCGCGCAAGATGAAATGGATCGCACGTTCAATAATGGGCTCGGTATGGTTCTCGTCGTCGGCAAAAGGCACACGGATCGAGTGCTACAAGCCGTCAGTAAACTCGGCGAGCGCTGTTACGTGATTGGCGAAATACGCAAAGGAACACGGAGCGCGATCATCCGCTCCTGACGCAACGCCATGGCAGAGAAGCTTCCGATTGCGGTGCTCATTTCCGGCGGCGGCACTAATTTGCAGGCGCTCATCGATGCGATTGCGGCTAACCGGCTCGATGCCAAAATAGAAGTTGTCTTGAGCAATCGAGCGGATGCTTTCGGCCTGGTGCGGGCAAAAAATCATGGCCTTCCGACTGAAATACTCGATCATAAGGCCTTTCCCAGTCGCGCGGCTTACGATCAGGCCCTCGTCGATCTGCTGCGCGCGCGCGGGGTGCAACTGGTTGCGCTGGCGGGATTCATGCGTTTGCTTTCACCGGTGTTCGTAAGCGCCTTTTCGAACCGGATCATGAACATTCATCCGGCATTGTTGCCGTCCTTTCCCGGATTGCACGTGCAAAAAAAAGCGCTCGAGCACGGCGTGCGCTTCTCGGGCTGCACGGTTCACTTCGTCAATGAGGAGTGCGACGAAGGCCCCATCATCATTCAAGCCGTCGTTCCGGTCTTCCCCGACGATACCGAGGAAGAACTGGCCGAAAGAATTCTTCAGCAGGAACACCGAATTTACCCGCGCGCGATCCAACTCTACGCCGAGGGCCGCCTGCATGTCGTGGGTCGGAAGGTGATGGTGGACGGTCTCGGCCGGGATCAAGCGCAGATTGTTATTCACCCACCGTTGGACGGATGAAGAAAACCAAGCCGATTCTGATTCTTGTTTTGAAGCTGCTGGTGAGCGTCGGCCTGCTGGGATTTCTTCTCGCGCGCATTCACATCGAGCGCTTTCTGCAGACCTTCGCGAGCGCCAAGTTTTCCTACATCGCGATAGCGCTTCTCGTCTATCTGATGACACAAGGAGTCAGCGCGATGCGCTGGACCGCGCTGGCGCGGCCGCTCGGCGTCAACACGCCGTTCAAAGACATGGCGCGTTATTATCTGATCGGCATGTTCTTCAATCTTTTCGCCCCCGGCACCGTTGGCGGCGATGTGAGTCGGGTTTATTATCTCGTGCGCGACGAAAACGCCCGCGTGCAAGGTCGATCGGTGCCTACGATGAACGCCGCCATGTCAGTGCTGATGGATCGGGCCATCGGCATGATCGTGCTCGTCTGGCTGGGAGCGGCTGGATTGTTACTATTTCCCTATTACGCAGTACCTCATTCGGCGCGGATCGCGACCTTTCTCCTTTCGATCGGTTTGCTGGCGGGTGCACTCACTACGCCACTGGTTCGACGACTTCTGCCCACCGACACCCATCAATTCGTTGTCAAGCTGCGGCTTGCGTTCAGCGCGTACCGAAGACATTGGCGAGCGCTCGTCATCGCCGCGATTTTCTCCCTGGTCATCCATCTGGTACAGGCATGGATGCACGTGGTCATGGGCCGGGCTCTTGACTTGAATGTACCGTTTTCCTTCGCGCTCATCGTTTATCCGCTAGTGGGAACTTTTTCAGCGATCCCGATCAGTTTGAACGGCCTGGGTTTACGGGAGGGCGGCTATGTCGTGCTTTTGTCAGTAATCGGGATCGGCACGGAAAAGGGAATCGCTTTCGGAATATTGCTCTTTTTGGTGGTCGCCTGCGATAGCTTGATTGGCGGAATCATCTATCTCGTGCAACAAGGCGCCCGCCCCGAGGAAAATGCGCTCGAGAATGTCCGCGCTAGCTGACCAGATATTGACGGAAAAAAGTTGCGAGACCGAGGAACGAAAGAAACCCAAAGGCATCGGTCAGCCCTGTCACGATAATGCCGGCGCCGAGGGCCGGATCGAATTTCAGCGCTTTTAACAAGAGCGGAATAACCGCGCCAGCCAATCCCGCCATCAGTCCCAGATTGAAAATCATGGCGCTGGCGAGCACCGCGCCGAGAAACGGGTTGCCTTTCCACAAAAAAGCCGCGAGCGCGATCAGGGCGCCAGCCGCGAGCGCGATGCAGATGTTCACCGAGACCTGCTTTACGATCGCTTTCCAGGCCGAGGCGAATTCCAACTCGCCCAAGGCGATGGCGCGGATTATCACGGTGGCGGTTTGAGTCGCGCCGTTCCCGCCGACGCCGGCAATCACAGGCATGAACGTCACCAAGGCAAGGATTTCGTGCAACGTTCCTTCAAAGAAGCCGACCACTGACGCCGCCAGGCTGGCGGTTACCAGATTCAGGATCGTCCACGGCAGACGTTTTCTTACCGACCGCGAGATCGGCGTGAACACGCGGTCTTCTTCAGCCAAGCCGGCCATCTTGTACATGTCTTCCGTGCTTTCCTCGTTGATGATGTCGATCACGTCATCGACGGTGATAATCCCTTCCAGGCGGCCCGCTTCGTCGATGATCGGCAGCGCCAGAAGCTCATAGCGCGAGACCAAGCGCGCGGCCTCTTCCTGATCCATGAAAACGTTGGCTTTGACCGGATCGGCGATCATCATGTCAGAGAGCCTACGGTCGCGCGGCGCAATGACAAGGTTGCGGATCGGCACGACGCCCACCAGCTTGCCCGCTTCATCGATCACGTAGAGGTAAAAAAAAGACTCCAGTTCGCCGCGCTCGCGAATCTTGTCGATGGCGCCTTGGGCGGTCGTATCGGGGGGCAGCGCCATGAAATCGGTCGTCATGATTCTGCCGACCGTGCCTTCGGGATAGTTGATCAGCTCGCGAACCGCCGCCTGACGCTCCGGATCGAGGAGCGCAAGAATTTTTTCGCGGCGATCGTCGGGCAGGCTATCGATAAATGTCACCGCATCATCGGGATCGGAGCGAACAATCAAGCGGCCGATTTTCTCGTCGTCAATTAATTCGAGAATATCCGGCAAAAGCTCCGGCGGCAGCTCCTTCAAAGTTTTGTCGGCACGCCGCGAGGAGAACAGAATGTCGAAGAGCTGTCGCACCTCGAAAGGTTGCAGTCCCTTGAACAAGAGCGCGATGTCCGCGGGATGACTTTTCCCGATAAACCTTAGGATGCGGTCCGGCGTGGCGGTGCGCAGCATCTCGCGGACGATATCGTAGTCAATGGGAGCGGGTTTCATGAGCGCGCAGCAAAAAATCGATTCATAACGGCAAGGGCGTCAATTTGCAATTGCCGGATACCGGTTGAGCAGGTTTAAAACGGCCAGAGAAATTTGCTAGGGTATGGCGCAAGGATTCTTGTGGGTGAGACACGGTCAGGGGAGATGTGCGAGAGCATTCGGGCGCGCCGATCAAGAGGGCTCAGACTCACGCTTTGGGCCTGCTTGCTCGTCGGCTCTGCAAATAGCGGCAGCTCTGCGGCGAGCTTGGCCGCGCTCGACGGCGCCCGTCCAGCGTCGTTTGCCGCCATTGCGAAGAAGACCATGCCGGCGGTGGTCAACATCGCCACTGCGCTCCAGCGTTCTTCTCGTTCCGGCTCGAACGACCCGATCGAGGAGTTCTTCAGCCGTTTCTTTGGTGAATCGACATCGCGGGAGAATAATCTTCGGAGCCTCGGCTCCGGGATCCTGATCAACAAGGATGGCGAAATTTTAACCAACTATCATGTGGTCCGCTACGCGGACACGATCAAAGTCAAGCTTGCCGACCACAGCGAGCACGAGGCGCGCCTCGTCGGTAAAGACGAGCGCACCGACTTGGCCCTCATCAAGATTCGAAAATCCACCGGTAATCTGCCGTTCGCGAGGCTCGGCGCATCTGCCCCGCTCGAAGTCGGTGATTGGGTGATGGCCATCGGCAACCCATTCGGCCTCGAACACACCGTCACGGCCGGGATCGTCAGCGCCAAAGGGCGTGTAATTGGGGCGGGGCCGTACGACAACTTTATTCAGACCGACGCCTCGATCAATCCGGGAAACAGCGGCGGTCCGTTGATCAACTCCGTGGGAGAAGTGGTCGGCGTCAACAGCGCAATTTTCAGCCAATCCGGCGGCAACGTCGGTATCGGCTTCGCGATTCCCATAGAGCTCGCCAAAAAAGTCATCGAGCAGTTGCGTAAGAATGGCCGTGTGATACGCGGTTGGCTCGGAGTGCGCGCGCAGGACATCACGCCAGGAACCGCGCTGTCGCTCGGCTTGCCTCGCGGCCACACGGAAATGGCTCTGGTGACCGAAGTTACGGAAAACAGTCCGGCGGCCGAGAGCGGCGTCAAGACCGGCGACATTATTGTCGAGTTCAACGGCAAGCCT
>JBIOXP010000629.1:0-8953 GCA_044869705.1 Binatia bacterium
GAAGGAAACCCTGCAAATCATTTGCGGTCTTTTGGGCGTCATACCGGCCCTTCGGCTTTGCTCAGGATAAACTCCAGCGGTATCCAGATTTTTGGATTCCTGAATTCCGGGTCGCGCTTGCTAACGCCAGCTTGCCCGCAATGACACGAAATCTGTAACGAACTTCAGCGCCAACACACTAGATCCGAATGCGAATAGCGAACTTGAAGATGCCTAACGTATGGCTAAGGCTTTCGTAGTCTGCTGCGCATTGCTTCGGTTTTCGACTTCCGGCACTCGAATTTCCCCTTGCCGATAGTAGTAATCCATACACTCTAGCTCGCGGCCCCGCACGATCCGTTTGCCCACCAGCGGACCGCGCTCGCTGGTAATCACGGTATATTGTTGCTCGCCGTTGCTTGTTTCGCAGTAGAGCACGACCCAATCTGTGGTTTTGCCTTTCTCGTGCGCTCGCGCGGTGTTGGAGAACAAAGCGATGTAGTGCCGGTTACCTCTTTCAGAGTGCCAGATGGGCAGCCAAGCCTCGTTGTTCGGATTGAACCGACGGGGCGCAATTTTCGGGAGAGTGCCATGCATAACCTTGTGCCGATACTCGCGATCGACGTCCAGTATTTCGTCGAGACTTGGCTCGCGAGGTTCTTTCCTATCGGTGCGCCTTAGCGGACGAGCACGCCCAAGCCTTGTTGCCAACGAATCGGCGATGCCGGCAAGTTTTTTTGCACCGATCCCGGCAATGTCCCTCAAGCGGCCATCGTGCGCCGCCGCCTCGAGTTGTTCGAGCGTATGAATTCCCAAGTCACGGCCCAATCGCTCGGCCAGTTGTTTGCCGATCCCCGGAACAGAAGCGAGCAAGGACGCGGAATCCGTTTCGCCGCGCAGGCGATTGAGCATCGGCAGTGCGCCCGTGATGACTAAGATGGCGATGGAGCGTGCTAAACGTTCGCCGATACCCGGCAGTTTGCGCAAGCCCGGCTCGCCTTGTTCCCGCAGGATGTCTGCAACAGAACCGTGAAGATGCCGCATCGTCTCGGCGGCACGGCGATAGGCTCGCACGCGATAGGGATTGGCTCCTTGCGTTGCGAGAATGTTGGCAACCTCGTCCAGACGACGCGCAACCAGAAAATTGGTGTCAGAAGAGTTAAGGAAAAATATCATTCCGCGCCTCGCGAGCTGTTAAGAGAAGGCTGTTTCTCATAAGTCGTGGCAATGACTGTGCCAAATGGCAACAACAAAGCGTCAATGGCTGCTACGGAGTGCTATGATGTTTTGTGAACGGCTACAGAGGAAGGCAGACGTGCTCTTACTGCCAATGATTAATGAGTCTGCAGAAGAGCTATCGTACTCGGCGAATTTCTTGTCGTCGCTGTTGTTCGTAACTGTACACGAGCCAATTTTTTCTAGAAACTAGAAATATGGACTTCAGCGTTGACCGCGGACGGCTCAGCCGCAATCTGCAGACGATCGTCGGCGAGAGGAGCCCTCTCGGAGATCGCAGGCACCTGGCGAGGGTCGGAAACTTTATCGAAGCGGAATTTAAAAGCTATGGCATGAGCATCGAGCGCGACGTGTTTTCATGGCGAGGTGAGTTCTTCCACAATATCATTGCTCGGTTCCCGGGCTCGGCAAGTGATCGGTGTGTGATCGTCGGCGCACACTTTGATTCGGTCGTCGGTACGGCTGGCGCCGATGACAACGCCAGCGGCGTGGCGGCTCTGCTTGAAACGGCACGGCTTCTCTCCCACGCCAATTTAAGTTCGCAAGTGCTGATGTGCGCTTTCAATCTCGAGGAGCTTAACATGATTGGCAGCGCTGCGTTCGCCAAGAAACTCAAAGCAGCGGGAGCACGGGTCGAAGGCATGATCTCTTTGGAAATGATTGGCTACACGGATTTGCGGGCTGGCAGTCAAAAGCTGCCCGTCGGGCTCAGCCGTTTTTATCCCGACCGCGGCGACTTCATCGGCGTCGTCGGAAACTGGAAATCTAGATCGCTCCTGCAAAGACTTTCCTCAGCGATGCGTGAAGTGCCGGATCTGCCGGTTGAGACTCTCTCAGTCCCGGGCAACGGCATGATCATACCGGCCGTTCGTTTGAGCGATCATACGCCGTTTTGGGACTTAGGCTATCCGGCGGTCATGGTCACCGACACATCTTTTTATCGCAATCCGCACTACCATGCTGCGACGGACACCCTTGAAACCTTGAACCTTGAATTTATGGCGAAAGTTTGCGAAGGCGTTGGCCGCGGCGTCATGGCGCTTCAAGCACCGCACGGAATCGAAACCAAATGAGCGACTATTTTGGTCGATTATTTCAGGCAATTTTCTTCTCCAGTGCTCGCGACTCGTGCCTGCTTCGAAAAGGCCGGGGAAAGATCTCTCACGCAGTTTACCCTGAGCGCATCGAATGGGTTCGAGATGAACGGAGTGTCATTCCGAGCCGGACACGAGGAATCTTTCCCCTTCATTTCATTCTCTTTTGGGGCGAGCGTGAGCTCATGAATCACTTTGTGAAGTGAATTCTATTTATTTTCGGTTCGCCGCGATGGGCTCACTTGCCGATTCCAAACGATGAAGGTGTTGAATTGTTTGCGCTAACATCGGCGCCAAAGACGAGATTTGGAGCGAAACTGGGAATCGCCCAGGTGCCGGGACGCTGTCGGAAACGTAAATCTTTTCGATCGGGAGCGGTCGCAGCCGCTCGGCGGCGTTGCTCACGAACAAACCGTGACTTGCCAGCACTTTTATGCCGCGGCGTGAGCAGCCGGCTTCGAGCAGCGCATGGATCGCTTTTTCGATGGTCGCGCCGGTTGTAATCATGTCGTCAATCACGAGGATCTCTCTACCGCGCATATCGCCGACGATTCTTTTGACCGTGACATCCGAGCCGCTGAGACGCGTCTTGTGAATAATGGCGACAGACAAGTTGAGGAGTTTGGCATAGCGCTCCGCCAGTTTGACAGCGCCAAGGTCGGGAGAAACCACGACGGCATCTTTGTCTATAGAGGAACGAACCGCTTCGGCCAGAACCGGTACGGCACTCACATGCTCGACCGGAATCGCGAAAGCGCTTTCCACCGCCGGGCTATGAAAATCCACAACCACCACCCGTTGTATCGCGCTCGCGGCGATCAGGTCAGCCAGCAGGCGCGTGCTCACCGGTTCGCGCCGGTGAGCGCGGCGATCCTGCCGCGCATAGCCGAAGTAGGGGATCACCGCCGTCAGGTGACTCGCTCCCGCGCGGCGGCATGCATCGGCCATCAAAAAAAGCTCAAAAAAGTGCTCATCGACCGGAGGGGAAGTCGCCTGAATCAGATAGACATCGCCGCCGCGCACGCTGTCTTTGATTTCAAGTTGTAATTCGCCATCGGGAAAACGTTGCAGAACTCGTTGCACTGGTTTCACGCCTAGAGCAGCGGCCACGTTTTCCGCAAGCGTCATATTTGCCGATCCTGATAAAATTAATAGAGTCATAGGGCGCCCGGTGCTTGACCAGGCTAAAGGTTCATATTGTACAAAAAAGAAACTGTGGCCGTGCTCACGCCGCATTGAGACGCCTGCGGCTCAGGATCTCCTGCAGTTGTGAGCGCTCGACGGTTTCTTTCTCCAGTAATAGATTGGCTAGCTCGTCCAATGCAGCGCGGCGCGAGCCCACAATATCGGTCACTTTTCCGTGAATGTCCGAGAGAATCTTCTTGATCTCGATATCGACTAGCTCAGCGGTCTGTTCGCTGTAATCCTTGGCTACCGGCGTTGGGACCGGAAGGAATAGCGGAGTTCGCTGACCCTCGAGCGAAACCAAGCCGACCTTTGCGCTCATGCCGAATTGCGTCACCATCGTGCGCGCGATCTCGGTGGCCTTTTGCAGATCGTTTTGCGCGCCGGTGGAGACATCCCCCAAAACCATCTCCTCCGCGACACGTCCTCCCAAAAGAACATGAATGCGCGCCAGCAGTTCCGAGCGGGTCATGAGATAACGGTCTTCCGTGGGAAGCTGTTGGGTATAGCCCAGGGCGGCGATACCGCGGGGAATGATGGAAATCTTTGCTACCGGGTCTGCCCCGGGGACCATCTCAGCGACGATGGCGTGTCCCGCTTCGTGGTAGGCTACGGTGCGTTTTTCCTTTGGACTCATGACGCGGGTCTTTTTCTGCAGCCCGGCGATGACCCGCTCAATGGCCTCATCGAAGTCTGCCATTTCCACTGAATCTTTTCCCTGCCGAGCGGCGAGCAGGGCTGCTTCGTTGACGATGTTGGCGAGATCGGCGCCGACGAAGCCGGGAGTCTTGGCGGCGACCACACTCAGGTCTACGGCGGGAGAAAGCGTGACCTTTTTCGCGTGCAATCGAAGGATTTTCTCGCGGCCCTTCAGATCGGGCCGGTCTACCAGCACTTGGCGGTCAAAGCGCCCGGGCCGTAACAAAGCGGCATCCAAAATCTCTGGCCGGTTGGTCGCGGCCATGATAATGACGCCTTGATTTGGATCGAAGCCATCCATTTCGGCGAGCAGCTGGTTCAACGTCTGTTCGCGTTCATCGTGGCTGCTGAGGATGTTCATTCCTCTGGCTTTTCCGAGAGCGTCGAGCTCGTCGATGAAAATAATGCTGGGGGCGGTTTTGACGGCTTGAGCGAACAGATCCCTCACGCGTGCCGCGCCCACGCCGACAAACATTTCCACGAAGTCGGAGCCCGATATGCTGAAGAAAGGGACCCCGGCTTCACCGGCTACGGCTCGGGCGAGCAGGGTTTTGCCTGTGCCGGGAGGGCCGAGAAGCAGCACGCCTTTGGGAATGTGGCCGCCAAGCCTCTGGTACTTGCCCGGATTCTTGAGAAACTCGACGACTTCCATCAACTCTTCCTTCGCCTCATCGATCCCTTCAACATCGGCGAACGTCACACCGGTTTTTTGCTCGATAAATACTTTCGCCTTGCTTTTGCCGATTTGCATCAAGCCCGTTGTGCCGCCGCCGAGCTTGCCCATGAGAAATCTCCATAAGAAGAAAAACAAAAGGACCGGCACCACCCAAGATAAAAGCGTCGGCAGCCAAGTACTGCTGACTTCGCCGCGGTACGAAATTGCGGCGGTTTCGAGATCTTCGGTCAACTTCGGATCCTCAACCCTGACGGTTGTGAACGGCACAGCTTTCTGACCCTCATATTTAATTGCTTTGAGTCTTTCCTCGGAAAGAGCTTGTTTGACGCCGTCCGGCTTGATCTCGCCAGTAATACTTTCCTGGCCGACGACTAAGTTCGTGACCAGTTTCTGACTCACTAAGGTCTTGAACATGCTGTAATCGATGCGCTCGGTGTGCGAAGCGAGAAGATAGGTCTGCAACACCAAAAGAAGTGCAAGGTAAATAAAAAAGTACCACAAGGAGAATTGGTGTTTGTTGTCCATGTCTTCTGTCCCGAGTTAACACCCGCGAAACGAGAACGCGTTAACCCGCCTTGGCAACGAGCGAACCTCGCGTTTCGTTTGCTGTAGCGGTGATCTCGTATCATTCTCGTTTCGACGATTATTCCAAGAGCGCCGAGACTTGCGCCGCCCATGGCTCGAAATTACGATTCTCCGTGACTGCCTTGATCTGAGTCTCGAGCGTTCCCGGGTCTTTTACCTCTTGCTCGAAAATCAGATCGGGGGCTCCCAGTGAGCCATAATGGGTACGCATGACCCGCGGATTTAGACCTCCGGCCTGCTCGACCCATGCAAGAAGGGTTTTGAGCTTCTCTTCCACTTCATAGGTTTTTCCTGGGAGCGTATGAAACGTTAATCGTGATAGGTACATATCTTCCTCCCGAAAGAAACAGCCTGCAAATTTCTTGCGCAAAGGGAATGCCAACTCGTCAATGCACTCCCGAGGCGAATCAACGATTACCGAGGGATTCTCAACGCGCGAACGATTTAAGATTCATCGACAAGTTCTATTGTCGTGTGATTTGGCTTTCGGCGGAGTGATCATTGGGAAGTGGGAATTGCTATTTTTAAAAATCGTAGTCAAAGATTTTTGCAAATCTGCGAAATCCCTTTAACTCGCTGAGGAAAAATCGGCGCAGTAGCACCGTTTGGGGTGGCTCGTGCTTTGCGTTTCTCCCAAGTAGTTCGCTCGGCTCAAAGGGGGCTCTATGAAAATCCGAAGCGCTTTCTCTGAATGGCGACGTCGCTGGTTTGGCTCTGCCACGGCCGGATATTATGCCGCCGTGGGAATTTTACGCTCCCGCTATGCCGACGAAAAACAACACGCTGCCCGGTTTGTTCAACATGCTCACAAAATGCAGTATCCGCAGTTTCGCGACGCGCTGCTGCGCATCGCCGCGGATGAATCAAAGCACGCCGACTGGATCGCGGAAAAGTTAAACGAGCTTGGCGAGTCGTTGCCCGCCACGGAGACGATCTCAGCCGTGCAAAAGAATAGCTGGCGATATCTGCTTGACGATTTGGAAGAAGAGAGACGCTGTGCGGCCGATTTGGAAACAGATATCCTGAGTATTGAAAGCGATTATCCCGACGTCGCCGAGCTCCTCCGGCGAATCGACCAAGAAGAGCGCCAGCACCGATGCGAAATCAGAGAGATGTTGATGAGGAGCGATCCCCAAGCGCTGTGGCCGGCCTAACACTAGCCTGTTCGAAACAACACGTCGCTGATGGCCGAGAATCAAGGCCGGATGAGACATATGGACGGCGCCGTCCGGCGCCTGGAGCAAACGTCCAGCGAGCTTTTGGGGCGGTGCAATATCCTGCGTCAAGAAGAAATCACCGAAGAAATGGAAGTGATCATGTGAGCGTGGAGGCCCTCGGTGAAGTTGTGCGATTTCGGTATGCTCAGCGCCCGGAGAAAGCTCTGGTTGGTTGCTCGCTGCGTTTGGCCTTGCAGCGGACAAGGGCTAAGCCGCGCGGATGATCAGCACGGGATCGCCCGAGTGACGCACGACTCTGTCGGTCACGCTTCCTAAAGCCCAGCGTTTGACGCCCGAGCGGCCATGGGTACACATGGCGATGAAATTGTCCGGGGTTTTGCGTGCCAGACTGGTGATTTCCTCGGCGCCGTAACCGAGATCCACGGCGTAGGAAATCTTGCGCAACCCTTGTGCTGTGAGCTCTTCGCTGGTTTTCACCAGATAATCTTTGGCTTCGGCCTCGAGCTGGTCGAACAATTCTTGGCTGTAACCTGCATATTCGTTGGGTGAGATGGCCGGCGCCAAAGCGTACGCGCGCATGAGGATGATTTCCAACGGCATATGCTTTCCGAGCTCGACGATTCGGGGCAATACCTTCTCCGCAAGTGGCGAGCCGTCGAGGGGCACAATAACTTTGGTCAGCGTTGCTGTGCCTTCGGTGTTACCCTGCTCACTAGCACGAACCAGGAAGAGATCGTTGGCGACGCCATGCAGTACCTTGTCCGCTACGCTGCCGAGCGCCCAGCGTTGAAAACCGGAACGTCCGTGTGTCGCCATCACGACGAGTGTTTGCGGATCGTCAGCCGCTTTGTCGAGAATCAACTCCTCGGGTTTGCCGATTTCCACTATAGAACTCACCCGAACTGATTCGAACGATTTACCGACCGTCCCAAGATACTCTCTGCTGCTCGTGCGCTTCTCATTCACCAGCGTGTCCACGTAGCGGCTTTGCGCCGGGTTGGCCAAGCTCTCGAGAGCCTCGGCGTCAATCGCCTGACAGAGCTCGACTGGTAGAGATAGCGCTTTAGCCAGACAGCGGGCGTACGGCAATACTTGCTCGGCCACTTTGGAGCCATCCAACGGGATCAACATTCGTGAATACATAAGCATTCCTCCAGCGAGCATGGTTAGCGGTTGTTCACATATCGTCTGAGTGTCACTTTTCATGGATTTAAGCATAGTGTCAACGCAGAACTTTTGACCCTGTCCGGCAAAATTCTCGGTGGGCAAATTTCATCGTTACGTCGCGATGGACAAAGCGCATTTAGGTCTGAGAGGAGAGATAAAACTGGACCGTCGCGCCAGAAAAAAGATGACGATACCAACGAGCGATTCCTTTGATGCCACGACGATCAATCCGACAACGGTTCGCTTTGGGAAGACCGGCACAGAAGCAACTGCCGTTGATGTTAATAAGAAAGACGTCAATGGTGACAGCCAGCCGGATCTGCTGCTCAAATTCCGTACACAGGACACCGATATTCAGTGCGGCGATAGGTCCGTTTCCATTACCGCTCAGACTGTGAACGGTACACCGATTCAAGGTTGGGATTCTATTACGACTGTTGGCTGTAAATCGGCGACTAGCACGAAAAGTAAGACTTAAGGCTTTGATTAATTTTCTTTGTTCCTGTGAGCCATAGGTTATTCGAGATCAAGCTAAAAATTCCAAGCCGTGGCCCTTACGCCGGTAGTACTTCTTGGTCTCTTCGAAGGCAAACAGCAGGACGGTCCCGTGAAACGCGAAGAGATAGACGTGCCAGGGCACCGGCGCAAAGTAATAGATTTGCGCGAGCGGTGTGTAGAAAAAAGCGTAGCAGAGCGCGAGTTCGAAGATGATGCCGAGATCAATGAGCGGGTTGGAGATGAAATTAAAAACAATGTAGTGCCGTTCGAGGAAGTGCGCGAGCCATGCGGTGAATGGCACGATCACTGGGCGCTCAATGCGCTCTAATGACTTTAACCAGCTGAAGGTCCGAAATACGCTGAATTTTGTGATGTCCCTGACTTGATAATCGATGCGAACCCTGGTCGTGTAGTGCGGCGGGCGCCAATTCGCAATCGACATAAGCGCGTCGCGGCGACGCTCGGGATTTAAGAAATCTCTCGAAAACAAAGAGCTTTTCCACGAACGCTTGCAAAGGACGTTGGCAATCTGGGTTGTCACCGTGGGAAAGAAATAGGCCGTTAGGGTTTGCAGATAGGCGTGCGAAGCGCCAGTTAAATGCAAACCGGTTGGCGAAGAAGGCATTGCGGCGAAGCCAGCTCCTTGGCGCCAGCTC
>JBIOXP010000630.1:0-4310 GCA_044869705.1 Binatia bacterium
AATCGAATCTTTGATGGATTCGATCGGGGTCGATTGACGAGCGGCGGGAAGTATCGAGGTACCGGCCTCGGGCTCACCATTGTAAAAAGACTCGTCGATGTCTTAGGTGGTTCGGTCGCCGTCGAAAGTGAAGTGGAAAGAGGTTCGACTTTCACAGTGGTGCTTCCGCTTATGAATCGTCAATCGACGTCGGTCAGATCATGAAAGAGAGAATATTAGTCGCCGACGACGAGCCATCCAATAGAAAGATTCTCGAGCAAGAACTCGCTCAGAAAGGATTTGTCATCGATACGGCCTCCGGCGGCAGAGAAGCGTTAGCAAAGATCGACTCCGCTCCGCCCGATCTGGTAATCCTCGACTACATGATGCCGGATCTCAATGGTCTCGAGGTGCTCAGGGAACTTCGCAAACGGGGAAACGATACACCGGTAATTATGATAACCGCTTATGCGTCCATCGAACGCGCTGTCGAAGTGATGAAGTCAGGAGCGTACGACTTCATCACCAGGCCTTTCGATCCGGATTATATCGAGCTGGTTGCTCGCAAAGCCATCGAGCGACAGGTGCTCAAAAGGGAAGTCGAAGTTCTCTCCGCAGAAAGTCGCGACCGCTATTACCTAATTGTCGGAGAGAGCGCGAAGATGAAACGAGCGGTGGAAATAGCCCGTAAAGCCGCGACGAGCCATTCCACGGTTTTGCTATTGGGAGAGAGCGGGACAGGGAAGGAGCTGTTCGCTCGATTCATTCACAACCAAAGCGAGCGCGCCAATCGACCATTTGTCGCGATCAATTCGGTTGGTCTCTCAAAAGAGTTGTTGGAAAGTGACTTGTTCGGACATGAGCAAGGAGCATTTACCGGCGCACATAAAATGAAGAAGGGAAAAACGGAGCTCGCGAATGGCGGAACGATTTTTTTTGACGAGATCGGCGACATTTCGCGTGAAATGCAAGCTAAGCTGCTACGATTTTTACAGGAGCGCGAGTTCGAAAGAGTCGGTGGCACCACCCCCATTTCTGTCGATGTTCGGGTTATTGCCGCGACCAATAAAGATCTTCGCGCAGCGGTCAGGGATGGATCCTTTCGCGAGGATCTTTATCATCGGCTCAATGTCGTCCCGATTACTCCGCCGCCGCTGAGGGAGCGCAAAGAAGACATTCCGATCCTGGTAGATTTCTTTCTGAAAAAGTTTGCCACAGCAACGCGGCGCAATGTTACGTCGATAAGCGAAAAAGCCCAGAAAACCATGATGACATACGACTGGCCCGGCAATGTGCGAGAACTAGCCAATGCCATTGAGCATGCGATTGTCCTCGGCTCGGGGAGTGTGATTCAAGAAACCGATCTGCCGTCCCGTTTTGTCGCCGAATCAGTTGCATCGCAGTTGGAGGCTTTTTCTTACCGCGACGGTGTCAATGCCGCGCGCAAGGAACTCGTCGTCAAGGCTTTGCAAAAAACCAATGGCAACCGTGCTGCTGCGGCGCGGTTGCTGGGGCTCGAAACCAAGTATTTTTTGCGTCTGATGAAATCTCTTCAGATCGAATAATCTTTGCGGGACAGCGGAACAATTTGTTCATCGGTCACTTTTCAACCCCCACTTCCCGCGCGGGCTTGAGTATTTCTAAAGCATCCTGCTTATTTTGCGGATACCAAAGATTCCCGAGATGCCCACCGTAGGGATAGAGAATCACCTGCTCACGCAAGGTTTCTTTGAGTCCTTCGATCGCTTTTCTATTGATCAAGATATCGTCAGCGTTGTGCATGATATGCACTTTGGGATTGCCGCGTAGACGGTCGAGGATGCGCGTCAAAGAACCGCGCTCGATAAAGCTTTCCAAGTTGGCTTGAGGTTCGCCGGTTTGCTGCCGCCATAGGGGTAGGCCGATCTTGTCATTATAGTCGGTCAACGTCAGACCTTTAGCTTCCTCGAGCCGTTTGCGCATTTCATCTTTGGGCGCGCTGAGAACGTTTTGATCGTGTATGACCTGGGAAACGTACACCAATTCTGGAAGTTGGCTTTGGAGGCTCTGCGCGACGAGGAATTGCATCTCTTCTTTGGTGAAAATCGCGAACTTTTTTATGAATCGATCGAAGATTTCCGGATCGTCTTGCTTCTCCTCAGAAAAGGAATCGACAATACCGATGGCCATTGAGACGATTTCCTGAGATTTGTCCCGGCCGAATTTCTTTCCGAGCGCGGTCCATTCGTCGAGCTTTTCTACGGCGTAAGCGAGATTGACCGGGGGATTGACGAGGAGGTACTTTTCGATGCCGATCTTTTTCTCGTTCGACTCGATGACGCTGAGAAAGGCGCCTTCGAGAGCGCCCAGACTTAGACCGATGAAGTCGATCGTTGTGATCCGGAGATCGTAGCGCTCTTTAAGGGTCACAAGCGTTCGTTGCATGATCGTATAGAGATCACGCGCGTCTTCCGGAACGTAACCGGGTGCACCGCTGCGGCTTGCCGACAGGGCAAAGTTCCAGCTCATCGGAGAAGGCAAAATCACCACATGAAAATTCTCCCGATAGAAAAAGCTGGCCAAGTAGGGAGCCACACCGAAAAATGGATTAGCACCGACACCCGGGAGAATAAAAAGCAGTGGCGCCGGGTTGCCGTGTGGATAGAAGTTTATGCTTACATCGCCGCGGCCCTCGAGGGTTGGCAACTCGTTTCTACCGGGTAGTCCGGGCACGCGGACGATTATCGACTTGTCCTGCGCCTTGGTTCTGTCGTCGCTCAAAAGCGCCGTCGTAGCCGTTGCCAGAAACGGATCGTGATACGGATAGTTGTACTCGGCAGCTCGGACAAGATTTAAAGCAAGGTACGATGTTGCGATGACCGCGGACAAGGCAAAAAGAACTGTCCTGGAAAAATGACGTGTTGAGCGGGTCAGCTGATGCGTCATGGTGACCGGCGCTTGCAAGAAGAAGCGACTGCGGGCGTAATGCGCATCCGGCGGTTGCATCGACAGCACATCGCTCTATTTTTAAGCTTAAAACTTCTGTACGCTCGGTGCTACGCCACTTTGTTCTCCTCGATAAATTTTAAACGTAAGACTGAACACGCCAGTTGCGATGAAGGGTGCGACGAAGACCACTAATTCGCTATCGCTGCGGGGTGAGGCAGCGACTTCAAATAAATTCGCGGATGCTTAGACTTTGAAGCCGTGCTCGCGATACCATTTCTCGGCGCCGGGATGGAGCGGAACGTCGCGCGGCGTGGCATCTGTGTTTTCACCGAGCTGGCCGACGCCGGTGTAAGAATCCTCCCAACAGATCTGCTCTTTTCGTGCCATGATCGCGTCGCAGATCTTATAGGCGTCGTCATTGGGCAGCGATGCGCGCGTATAGATCGGCCAACCGCTGTAGTCGATGCAGGTATGCTCCTGCTTTAAATTTTTATATCGGCCGGGCTTGATCGTGTACTTGCGCCAGCCCAGATGGTCCACCAGATGTTTAAATGCGAAATCTTCGAGGGTGACCGGCTGCATGCCGCTTTCAAGCGCTTCATTGAGCCACAGCACCAAGCCTTCGTCGAAGATCGCATCAATCGTCCCGTCACGAATCGCTTTCATCCGACGCTCGTCGCCCGGGCCGCCGTTCAATTGCAAGCTGCCGCCCCAAGACTCGATGTCTTTGAGCGTCATGCCGTAAACCGCCAAAGTTTGATCGACGAGCACTCGTGTGGAATGAGTCGCGTCTTCGCGTATCGAAAGGCGCAGCGGATACTTCTTTTCCTTGATGTCAGCGAGTGATTTGAGACCGGTGCGCGGGTGAATGAGATAGACAAAATGATCGAGAGAAGGATAGACGGCGATAATCCGCACGGGGAGTTTTTCCGGAAAAATTCCGGTGCCGCGATAAGCCTGGGTCAGCAGTCCGGAAGGGTTGATCATCGCGGCTTCAAGCTCATTGCGGCACACGGCGTGAGCCAGTATCGGCGATCCGGTGGACATGCGAAGCCAAGGCTTGAAAGTCTCGTTCGAGCCGCTGCCGACAGCGATGCACATGTCTCGTGGTCCGTAGTAAGGCGTGTTGGGATTGCCGGCAATGTGCAGGCCGATCTCCCAGAGCATCAAGGCTCGTTGGAAATTGGCGCCGCGCGGGAGTGGTTCCATGAGAAAACCTCCAGAAATTGTTGTGACGTACCTTATTGATGTAGCGCTGCTCGGTCAATAGCGACAGTGATCTTGATTGCGCACACGAAGGACGCGAAGATTGATAAGATTATCTCCGGCAACAGCGCAAAGACGTGAAGTAAGAAATTGATTGTCGAGCCTGGCGCGGTGCGCCGGAAAGCACCGGACGAAAA
>JBIOXP010000631.1:0-6666 GCA_044869705.1 Binatia bacterium
ATCCTGAATAGCGGTTGCGTCATCCGGACTCGATCCGGGGTTGCTGCGATGACGGCGCGCTTGTCGCCTAATTCGGAAAACCATTCTCTGCTCGAACGAATTTAGTTATCAGTCGTTCGGACAGATAATCTGCGCGAAGTCTACTCGAACCTCAGAAGGGGAAGATCCTTTGCCGCCGGTGAGGCTTTAACCGATGCGAGATAAGCGTAAATATCCGCCAGCTCCTGATCGCTGACGAACTCCTTGCGATAGGCCGGCATGTCAAGACGCGGCATTCGTACCTGTAGCGCGAACGCCGGGTAGGGAGGCGGAGGCGGCGTTAATTTGGGGCCCGTCCCGCGGTCGGCGCCCTGACCGACGGTGCCGTGGCAGGTGTAGCACATATATTTCTTGAACGTGGCAGCGCCACGTTCGGCCGAACCCGCCGGCGGCGCATCCTGGGCCAGCGCCACAGACGCGATCAACAATCCAACGAGGGCAAGTAGCAGCCGCATTCGAACCGCTCCTGTCAGCGACCCTGCGAAACAATATCGACCAACGCCGGCTCGCCGCGCTTTACCGTGGCCAGTGCGCGCGCCAACGCCGGCCCGATGGCGTTCGGATCACTGATGGGACCTTCTCCGTGCAGGCCCATCGATTGCGCGAGCTTGGCGAAATCGATGTTGGGATTTTCGATCGTGGTGCCGATCGCCGCCGTGTCCATTCGCCGGTTGTGCAGGCTCGCCATTTTTTGCAGGTGCATGACTTCCTGATGATAAGCGCGGTTGTTGTGGACGATCATCAGCAGTGGAATCTTGTGGTGCGCCGCAGTCCAAAGCGAGCCTGGAGCGTACATCAGATCGCCGTCGCCTTCGATCGACACCGTCACGATGCCTTTATCGCGGTTGGCGAGCGCCGCCCCGACTGCCGCCGGCGCTCCGTATCCCTGGCCGGCGCCGCCGGAGCTGCCGAGAAAATTGTAATACTCATTGGCCGGCCACAAATTTCTGTTCCACTGCACGCTGGAAACCGCCACACACCATTTTTCATTCTTGATGACGTTGTAGAGCTGCGCCGAAGTACGCGCCGTGCTGCATGGACTCGCATCCCAGCCGGGGCTCGCTTCCGTGCGCGCGCGCTCCTTCATGCGCCGGTAATCTTCGCGCAGCTTGGACGCGCGCACGCTGATAGTGCTGCGCTGCGCCATATTGACGGCGCTCTTCACCGCCTCGATCAAAGCCGGCAAGGTCGCCTGAGCATCGCCGGAGATCGCCAGATCCACCGGCATGAAGCGCTGCATATCCTGGTAATTTGCTTTGGTCAGTGTATCGCCGAGCGAGATATGAATGATCTTAACATCGGGCTTGGACAGGCGCCGATACTCATGATGCGGGTCACTGATGGTATTCAACTGCCCCCATGGATCGGCGACTTCGAGCATCAAAACGACGTCTGCCTGGCCGATCAACGAGCGCTTTTCCATGCTGCGGCAGAGAAAATGCGTCGTCGGGAAGTTCATTCGACCGCCGATATCGACAAATGGAGCGTTCAGCGCTTCGGCGAGCTCGACCATGCGTTTCATGCCTTCTTGAGAACGGCACGCGCGATCAGCCAGGATCACCGGATTCTCAGCCGCGGCCAAGAGCTTCGCTGCTTCGACGACCGCCCCGCTGTCGCCCTGCGGCGGAATCGACAGCGTAAGCTTGGGCATACGCAATTTCTTCTCGTTGTGCACCGCTTCTTCGGCGAGATCACCATCGGCGGTGATCAGCACCGGTCCCATCGGCGGCGTAGTGGCGATCTTGTAAGCTCGCATGACCGATTCGGCAAAATGCTGCAAGGAGATCGGTTGATCGTCCCATTTGGTAAAATCACGATGAATCGCTGCCGGATCTTGTACGCAGTGATACCATTCGACACCCGGCCGGCGCTTATCGGCATCGAGAAAATTACCCGCGAACATCATAATCGGCACTCGATCGCACCAGGCGTTGTACACCGCCATTGTCGCATGCTGCAGTCCGACGGTGCCGTGCGCGATGATGCCCATCGGCTTCCCCGCAGCCTTCGCATAGCCATGCGCCATCGCCACCGACGATTCTTCGTGCGTGCAGGTCAGAAACTCGGGTTTTTTGTTGCCGCCATAGTTGACGATCGACTCCTGCAAGCTACGAAAGCTCGACCCGGGGTTTGAGGCCATATATTCCATTCCGGTGGCTTTAATGACATCGACCATGAAATCCGAACCTGGCCGGGCAATTACCTTGTCACGACTTGGCGACGCCTCGCTTCGGTCGGGGCTCGTCTCGGCGGCTTCAGCCGGTGTATTGACTGCCGCCATCTGCGTACCGATCACGGCCGCCGCCGTGGCGGCCGCGCCTTTCAAAAATGCCCGCCGATCGAAACTGTCTTTAGCCATGATGCCCTCCCAAGGTAGACCCGAGGTCGAGACTTCTACAAACTTCCCCGCTGCGAAATACCCGACCGTAACCGAACTCGCGCTAATCTGTCAATCAGTGATATTTACTAGTCCGCTGAGCTCTGAGAGTAGACGGTCGGAAGCTGAAAACTATTGAGCATAGTTAGTTATAAGTGCAGGCGCGCCGCACGATCAGACCGCGGAAAACCGGCAAACCGTTGCTTCAACCCATTCACGCAATCACGCAATTGTTTTTCCTCGCGTCAGCCTGAGGCAATAGCCGAAGGATCTCGTATTCGTACCGGCACAAAAACTAGGTTATTCGCTGACGCTCAGAATGACAGCTGTAAAAATTCGCCGTGACCCGGAAGGATCGTCAGGAGTACTACGCCTCGTTACGAGGAAGCGCCCGCGAGCTTGAGCTTGTTTTTGGCGCTCTTGCCGATTTTATTCCGCGGAAATTTTTCGGCGATATGTTCCAGCAAGTCAATACCGAGGCCGCGCTCTTGGCCGCTCCGCTCGGTCATGCTGAAGCCAAGCGCAAAAAGATCTTCCGGCGCGAGCGTCTTTTCCTTGCGCAGCGCTTCGAATACCGGGTATGCCGTGTTGCGGCAGAGATCCGCGATCAGCTCCACCGCCGGATGGTTTTTGTGGCTGGCGATCGTATGCGCATGGAGCTTTAGCTGCGCCGCCGCGAGCTGAAACTTGTTTTCAGGCTTGAACTCAGAGAAGTCTTTTAAAGGGGTAAGAAACCCGACGGCTTCTTTGTATTTTTTGGCTTTGATCAATTTGGCGCCTTGCTCCGCAAGCTGTCGATAGACAAAATTCGTATCCGCCCGTTTGAGCACGTGCAAAAAGGCGGTTTGAATCCGGTCTTCGCTCTCGATCGCCGCCTGCAATCTTTTCCACAAGCCATCGAGAACGTCTTGCCGCCACTTTCCTTCGAATGAAGGCAGCAGCTCGGCGATGCTCCACGCTTTGCTCGCGTCTTTGCATGCGGTCAGCTCTTTGATCAACGCGGCGCGTGCCTCAGGAATTTTGCGCAATGAGTTTGCCGCCACGTCTCGCCGCCGGTAATCGGCATCGCCCAGTTGCTCGAGCAATGTGCGCACTGTGGCGGGAGTGCCCACTTCGCCCATCTTTCTCAGCGCGAACCGCTGCACGTCGGCGTGCGGGCTCTGCATCAGCTTGGCGAGCAAACCGCGGGCGTCATCAGGCAGTTCATGATTCTCGAGCAGCTCCAACGCGAGCCGGCTCGCTTCGGTAAACTCGGCTTCTTCGAGGATCGGGAATAACTTTGCATATTCGTCTTTACGGATATCCTGCTCACGCAAAGACCGGAGCAGCGCCACCAGCGCGTGGGCGCGCACAGTCGCGTGCTGCTCGGCGCCGATGAATTTGAACAACCAGCGGCGCGCCTGCGGCCGACCGAGCTGGCCGAAGAGCCGCATCACCGAAACTACCGCCGGCCGTTGTTGCTTCACATCGAGCTTTACCGCGAGCGCTTCCAGCTCCTCGTATAGTGAATCCTGCTCCTTGCTATCCATATCGCGAAGCGCCGGCGTGAGCAGATCACAAATGACGCGGTTGCTGTCGTCGCTGCCATCGACGAACAGCTGCAATAACGCTTTCACGGCCATTTTGCCGCGAACCTGGCAGAGTACCCGCGCCGCATTGACTTGCCAGAGGCGAGAAGCGCCCGCCAATGCTTGTACCAGCGGCTGAACAGACGACTGCCCGGCTGCGCTCAGCGAGCGCACGGCGCGGTCCTGAATATCCTTGTCTGGATCGTCGAGTCTTTTGAGCAATGCTGCGACATTTTGTTTGGGCTGAACATCTTCGAAAAAGCGCAGCGCGTAATCTTTTAGCACCGGATTCGGATGTTCAAGCAGATTGCCGACACTTTTCACCACCGCGGCGCTGTCCGCCTTGAGCGCGCCCAACACCAGGAGCGCCGCGCAACGTTGCTCGACCGTGCCGTTTTCGAGCAGAGTTAAAATTTCTTGTAAAGTATGATCCATAGGTTTACTCGCTTTCTTTACTTACCAAGTTGTTGCAGAAAGACAAGCCGCGGCGCAGCAGAAAAACCTGTGGGGGCGACCCTACGTGGTTGTCCTACAAATGACGGACACATCGGTCCGCCCCTACGATGGCATTGACAGCCCAAATCATTGGCAGTACCGGATGGATATGGACGAGGAGGGCAGATGTTTCACTCGGATCTGACGCCATTCGGCGTGGATATGGAGCGCCTCGCGAGAGATCGCTTGACGCGCTTGCAAGCAGCGCTGAAAGCCGAAAATCTCGCCGCGCTGTTACTGACTGATTTTTTGAACATTCGCTATGCCACCAACACGGTGATGATGCTCGGCTTACGCGCCACCGGCATTCAGCGTTTCGCTTTGATTCCAGCCGAAGGCGAGCCGCTCATCTGCCAGCGCGAGTTATCGCGTAAAAGCCAGTATCGTAGTCTGCGCTTCGATGCCTACATGTTTGCCATGCGTCCGCCGGCTGCAACGGCTGATTTTGTCGATCAGACGATCGCCGGCCTCGAGCAATTGGGCGCCAAGCGTGAACGGATTGGCGTCGATTTTTTGAATTTGACGGCAATCGACGGCTTGAAAGCCGCCGGTATTGCGCTCGCCGACGGTTGGCCGGCGATCAACAAAGCACGCGCGGTGAAGACCCCCGACGAATTGCAACTGATCCGTTGGACGACCAAAGCGAAAGAACGCGGTTACGATCTGGTGCGCCAGGCGCTGCGCGACTCCGATCCGCCCGAGGACAAGCTCAGCCGTATCATGCTCGACTATCTGATGGACCAGGGATTCGAAGCCGGCAGCGAATTCATTTCTATTTACGACTCCTCACTCGCCGACGAGCGGCCGCACAACGAGCCAATGGGCGCAGACTTGGTCGTGAAACAAGGCGACCTGGTGATCTGTGATGCCACAGTCGCCGGACCCGGCGGGTATTACAGCGATTTTGCCCGCACCTTCAGTCACCGCGAGCCCACGGCGCAAAGCAAGGAGCGCTACCAAGAGGCGTATCGATCGTTAGGGCAGGCGCTGAAGCTGGTGAAACCCGGCCCGTGCACCGAAGCGTTTCGTCATTTCGGCAAAGGCGCGAGCGCGCGCTTGCCCGGCTTCGACGGTTTTCATGGGGTCGGTCTGTGCATTTATGAATCACCGTGGCTGCGCGGCGGCGATCCGGAAAAGTACATGATCTCGCTCGAGGAAAACATGATCGTTGCGCTCGAGATCAATCACTATCCGGTTAAGCTGGAGCACTTGCTGCGCGTGACCGCGGACGGCGCGGAAATCCTATCGCACTATCCCGTCGATCCGGAGCTTGTAGCGGCGTGAAAGATAGGGGCGCAGCATGCTGCGCCCCTACGTCGGACTGATTATCTGCCGCGGATTGCCTTTGCTCCATCCGGGCTACCCTTCGTGTGCTTTGCGTCTCGTTCGAAAATAAATCTAAAGAAAGATCTCTCTGACGGAGTTTACCCTGAGGCTCATCGAATGGCTTCGAGATGACACGGATTGTCATTCCGAGCGGAACGCGAGGAATCTTTCCCCCAGTATTTTCACTCTCTAGAGGCGTGCCTAAAGCTCATGAATCGCTTCCTGGTGAACCTGCTTTGCGCGAGATACTCCGAATCACTTCCGGCTCTGCGCCGCCGAGTTCCTGGCGATCAATTCGCGATAGATATTTTCCGCCTTCACGGGCAACTCGAACAATCTCACCCCAACGGCGTCGGCAATCGCGTTCGCGATCGCCGCCGGCGGACCGTTGTTGGCAAATTCGCCGATCGGCTTCGAGTCGAGCGGCCCGACGCCGCCGGTCGATTTTATCAAGACGGTTTTCAGCTCCGGAATGTCCTTCACCGACGGCAGTTTGTAATCGCCCAAATTGTTATTGGTGATTTTTCCAGCGTCCATTACCAACTCTTCCATAATCCCCTGCCCCATCCCCATAATGGCCGCGCCGTCGATCTGGCCCTGATGCGTCACCGGATTGATAATGGTTCCGACGTCGTGTGCGCTGATTACCCGGTGCACTCGCGTGGCGCCCGTGGCTGGATCCACCTCGACTTCGGCCACCTGCGCGCAGATATAGGAAATATCTTCGGGATACGGATAGTCCTCATAAACCGTCACCTGCAGTGACTGCGTTGCCTGCGCGACTACGCGCCGGAGCGATAATTGCTGCGCGGGATCTTCGCGCAAGGAAAACTGCCCGTCGGCAAATTCCACATCTGCCGC
>JBIOXP010000632.1:0-11664 GCA_044869705.1 Binatia bacterium
CGGCAGTTCCATGCATGACCTTACTTAGTTGTAGAGCCTAGCGTTCGCCCGGATAGTCCGGCAGGCGCTTCAACGCGTCGACGAAGGACTCTTTCATGCCGCGCTCGGAACGCTTGATGTAGTTGCCGGACTATCCGGGCGAACGCTAGGCTCTACAACTAAGTAAGGTCATGCATGGAACTGCCGGTCGATCATCTCAAACAGCCCATCGCCCGGGACAATGGCTTCGGCCATCCGGTGCAACCCATGCAGTAAATTCGCCATGGAAGTCGTGATGGGCGCGGGTTTGGGTTTCGCCATCATCGCACTTCAGAGGGAGAACTCGCCGGGCTAAACTACGTCGAGTTCCTCGATTAAACTGCCGCCAGATTCTTGCTCACATCCGGCCACGGATCGGGCATCTTTTCGTAGCGCTGCCAATCCTGCGGGCGCAGCCATTGGGTAAACGCCTTATCGAAGGACGGGCGCGCCTTGGCGCGCTCCCACCACGCGGCGACGCCCGGCTTGTGATCCCAGAGGCGCGCGAGCCGCAACATCTCCAGACGCATCATGTAGGGAATGGCGGCTATGTCGGCCAGCGAATAGTCCGGGCCGGCGAGCCAGGCGGATTTTTCCGTCGACTCTTCGATCCACTTGAGCAACTTCATGAAGCTCTTGGTCGCTTCCTTTCCTGCCGGCGATCCAATGCCTTCCTCGACGCCGGCGCGCTTGTACTCGGCCTGGCGCTGCAGCGGCATCTTGGCATACTGCTCGGCGCGTTGTTCAGGAGACAAGCCGGCGAAGCGGCCGCGGTTGGCCGTGGCAAACGTATAGACGATGCACGCCGGGTGGATGTATTCGTCCATGAGTTTTTTGAAAAGATGGGCGCGCGTCCGGTCGAGCGGCGCGCGCGGCATCAGCGGCGGATCGGGAAAGAGATCGTCGAGGTAGTGGATGATCACGGTGGACTCGACGATGATCGTGCCGTCGTGTACCAGCGTCGGCACCACGCCGTTGGGATTAATCTTCAAATACTCCGGGGTGAGATGATCGCCGTTCAACTCAAGCAGGTGGCTCTGCCACTCAAGCCCCTTTTCTGCGAGAGTGAGCCGCACCTTCTGCGCGCACACCGAAGTCGTGCCATGATAAAGCTCCAGCATGATTCCTCCCGATTCATCTAACCACGAGGAAACCTTGAGGGTCAGGTCTTGCAATCACGCATATCCGCTTTGCTCCTCGATCCGTCTGAGATGTCCACTCACGGTCGCATAATGCGCTCCCGGCGCGCCACGATCTCAAGCAAAAAGTGAGGGTCAGGTCTTTAATCTTGCTGTCAAGCGGCACTCGATCTGCTTCTCGGATCACCGCGTTGATACGCCAATCCCGGGAAGCTGCGTTCGTCGCGAGTGGTGACGATATAACCCTTTGCCAATGCAGTGGCGGCAATGATGAGATCGTGCGGACCGACCGCCGTTCCCTTTGCTGCAAGCTCGGCGGAAAGCCGAGCATGGATACGGGCGGCCAAGGAATCGAAAGAAATGATCGGGAGCCGCGCCAGCAAACCTTCGACAAAGGCTTCGCGTCTGCGGCGCTGCGCGCGGGTTGGCGGCGCGATGAACCCCGTGGAGCAGTTCCGATGCGGTGATCGCCGAAATCGCAAAGTCCTCTTCGGCGTATTCTTCCAGCTGGGATTGTAGATTGAGACGGTTCCGCTCCCAGGCGATCAGGACGCTCGAATCGATCAGGATTCCCACGGCGATTCAGGGACCGCAGGCGTTCGTTTCGTTCTCTCTTCTACCGCGTCCCAATAACCAGGATCCGGCTTCGGTAAAGAATGGAGTAAAGTCAAAAAATCGGCGCCTGTAAAACGCGGCGGTGTCACGTGAGACATTTCACACACAGCCTCCCCACCGCGCTCGATCACGAAGGTTTCTCCCCGGTAGCAAATCCGATCGAGCAACTCGGAAAAGCTGCGCGCCGCTTCTGTCGCCGAAATGACCCGACTTCCTTTGACCGAATGGGCCGCCTGGGCTCGCGGTTTCGGCTTCGATTGCTTGCGCCCGCGAAATTTTCCATTTTTGCCGGCTTTCATAATAATCTGATTATCTGATTTAAGATTAAATTGCCAAATCGCCGCATCGGGTCGGGGATGGGTTTACAAATCGGTCAACGGGCCCGAGATCCGGGCGTGTCCGGGTGTATACGCGGGCGGAACCTGTAGCGTCAGGCTTGACTTATTGACGTGGCTTTCCAGAAATCACCATTCTTTCCAATGAGAACGGCGACACTAAGTTCATTGCACCGCCCTGAATCTTTTTGTTCCAGAAAACCTGCTGTGATACTTTGCTTGGGTCTTCGGGAGTTGCTCGACGCGCTGCCAGGAATCAAATGGGCGCCGCTGCCCTTCAAATGCTGCAATCGATTTGAATCGACGGCAAGCAGTTGCAGGACGGCTACGCGATCCGCCTCGACAACACTCTGCCTAAGCGCGATCCCCGCGACCGAGATCCCGGCGTGTCAGGATGTAAATGAGCCGATCGCTTTTCGCGTTTAACGTCGAACCTGATGTTACGCCTGCTTTGCAAGTTTGTCGGCGCGAACCGGCAATTTCCAGTTGGGCCGGACGAAATGGCAGGTGTAGCCGCCGGGATAGCGCTGGAGATAGTCCTGATGCTCGGGTTCAGCTTCCCAGAACTCGCCTGCCGCAACGACTTCCGTGACAACCTTGCCCGGCCACAGGCCTGAAGCATCGACATCGGCGATCGTGTCTTCAGCAATCCGCTTCTGCTCGTCACTGGTGTAGAAGATCGCCGATCGATAGCTGGTCCCGACGTCGTTGCCCTGGCGATTGCGCGTGCTCGGGTCGTGAATCTGAAAGAAGAATTCGAGGATCTGCCGATAGCTGAGCCGCGCGCGATCGAAGATGATCTCGACCGCTTCCGCATGTCCGGGATGATTGCGATACGTCGCGTGGGAGTTGGTGCCGCCGGTATAGCCGACGCGTGTCGACAGAACTCCTTCGTAGCCGCGAATGAGATCCTGCACGCCCCAGAAGCAACCACCGGCGAGAACAGCACGTTCCTCAGTCATTGGAGACATCCTCCACTTGGTTCAAGTACGCCCCGTAACCTTCGGCTTCCATATCGTCCCGATGGATGAATCGCAAAGAGGCCGAGTTGATGCAATAGCGCAATCCGCCGCGGTCCTTCGGACCGTCGGGAAACACGTGCCCGAGATGGCTGTCGGCGTGCGCCGAGCGCACCTCCGTGCGGATCATGCCGTGTGTGGTGTCGCGCAGCTCGTTGACGTTGGCTGGCTGGATGGGCTTGGTGAAGCTAGGCCAGCCACATCCCGATTCAAACTTGTCGGAGGAGGCGAAAGCGGCTCGCCGGAAACGATATCGACGTAGAGGCCCGGTTCCTTGTTGTGCAGATATTTTCCGGTTCCGGGAGCCTCGGTGCCGTTCTCCTGAGTTACGCGAAGCTGCTCAGGCGAGAGCCTTGAGATGGCGTCCGGGTCTTTGTTGAATTCTCTCATTTCTTTCTCCTAGTGTCGGAGATGGATGGAAGAACGTCGAAAGTTCGAGCGCTATGGTCGCAGTAAGGACAAGTATCACTCGCGTATTCGTCGTACAAGGAAGCTCGAAAGATCACCCCCCTCAATGAATGCCTGATACTCACCTGTGCCGACAATATTTTTCCCATCATGATAGGGGATTCGACAACCTCCTGATCTTCAAGTCGCGGCCAGACCGCGTGACTCTCTCCGCGAATTTCAGTCAACTCCCTGACAATTGCATCCTCGCTCGTTGAGCGATAAATTTTTCGTCAGAACGCAGGTGGCTTAAATTTTCGATACATCGCATCGGGTGGCGGGGCGGAAATGGCGGCTGTCCGCATAGAGTAGAAGCTCGAAAGGAAATTCCCTTGCCCCAACAGGACCGTCTCAACATCGCGGTGTTCATCGACTTCGACAACATCGAAATTGGCGTCAAATCGACGCTTGGTGAGGATTTCGACGTCGGCGCCATCCTCGACGCCTTAAAGGAGCGCGGCGAGGTGGTCACCAAGATCGCCTACGCCGACTGAAGCACCGACAAGAAGAAGCAACGACAAGGGACGCTGTTGACTAGGTGGACAAAGTCCTCGTCAGGATCTTCGAAATCCCGGAGGTCGAGATTCCCACTTGGCGAGCGATCTCGGCAACCCCTATTCCGAAAAAGGCGATGCCATTAGGGTCAGGTCTGCAATCACGCATTTCCGCTTTGCTCCTCGATCCGTTTGAGGTGTCCACTCACGGTCGCAGAATGCGCTCCCGGCGCGCCACGATCTCAAGCAAAAGTGATGGTCAGGTCTTTAATCTTGCTGTCAAGCGGCACTCGATCTGCTTCTCGGATCACCAGCGTTGATACGCCAATCCCCGGATTCTCGGAAAGCTGCGTTCGTCGCGAGTGGTGACGATATAACCCTTCGCCAACGCAGTGGCGGCAATGATCGATCGCGCGCGCAAACAGCCGCTTCACGACCACCAGGTGCAAGCACGACGCTCATCATCCGGTTGCCAACTTGAAAGCTGTGTCCGATTTGCCGTAGAGAAAAGTGGTGGAGGCCAAATCGATGCCGCTCAATATGCAAGCTTTGTCGAACAAGTTCGGTGCAGCAATCACCAACGTGGACCTGTCGAAAGACATCGACCAGAGTCTCTTTGATGAGATTGTCGATGTCTTCGTGAAGAAGCAGGTCCTGGTTTTTCGCGATCAACATATCGAGCCGCAGCATCAGGTCGCCTTCAGCCGGAAGTTTGGCCCGTTCGAAATGCTGTATGACGAAGATCAGCGGGTGCCGGGCTTTCCGGAAATTGCCATCCTTTCCAATGAGAAGCTCGACGGTAAATTTATCGGCGTCGTCGCGGCCGGCGACTTCTGGCACTCGGACCAGTCCTACAGAAAAAAACCATCGCTCGCGACTTTTCTCTATGCCCGCAAACTGCCCAAGCACGGCGGCGATACGGAGTTCGCCGACATCCATGGCGCCTATGAAAGCCTGCCCGATCACATCAAAAAGCGCATCGAAGGGCGCATGGGTATCCACCAGCGCTCCGAGCTGGGCAATTCACGCGTCGCGGTGACTCGAGAGGGCGGGCGAGGAATATTACCGAAGGCGGGCCACCAAGAACGTGCTGCACCCGATCGTCCGCACCCATCCGGTATCGGGCCGCAAGGGTCTCTATGTCTCGCCGCGTTTTACCGTCGGCATAGAGGGCATGGACGACACTGAGGCGCAGCCGCTGCTCGACACGTTATTTGCTTATCAGACGGCGCCCGAGAACACGTATCGTCACCAATGGAGCCTGGGCGATTTTGTGATGTGGGACAATCGCAGCGTCAATCACCAGGCCTGCGGTGGATATGCGATGGACGACATCCGCTTGCTTCATCGCACATCGACGCAGGCGGACCAGCCATTCTGACTCGGTGACCGCCGGAAGAATTGTGCCGGGACTTTCGGGTCGGACGTCCAGCTTTGAGTCGAGAAGTTGTTTCTAGGAAAAACGATGCTAAGAGTTCACGGATGGTAGCATTTCACTCAACGTTTCCATCAAAAGCCATTTCCACTAAACTTTTCCGCTGTCGCCGTCGGTATTGCGTTGGGCTTTCCAAGCCAGGAATCGAGAAGTTGTCGCAAGATTGTTTCGGTTCATACTTCAGATTTTCGTCAATCTAACCTACTTTGATAATAGTCGGAGAAATTTTCAGACGACTGTCCTAAAGCGTCTACTCATTCGTCGCGTTATTGAGTGAGGCATTCGGTGTCTGGGGCCAAGCCGCAGCAATGTCTCAAAATTAGTTTGGCTAAAAGCTTAAGGAGGTAGGAGCCATGGCACAGGAGAAAATCAATGCGATGCGTCGACAAACCAATTTGCCGAACGAATCCGACGAATATCTGTCCAAGCGAGAAGAACTTCGACTGGCGGAAATTGAGCTGATGCGCCACCGAGAGCGAGTAGCAGAACTGCGCCGCGCGCTCCCGCAAGGCGCGGCGATTCAGGATTATGCATTCGAAGAGGGTCCGGCGAATCTCGATGCCGGCGACACGCCGATCCGCACCGTCCGCCTGAGCGAATTGTTCAGCGCGCCTGATATTTCGTTAGTCGTCTATCACTTTATGTTCGGAAAGAAGCAGACCACGCCGTGCCCAATGTGCACGCTCTGGATCGATGGTTGGAATGGCGTCGCTCATCATCTGGCTCGGATGCCGGCCCTTCGACAATCTTCAGGATACACTCCGGCCGGCCATCAGGTTCGCTCTTGGTCCGAATACAAAACCGCCTGGATTCCGGCATGCGCCGGAATGACGGAAACAGAATTCGACTTTCAGTCGACCAATTCAGAACCCCTCCGGCTTGGAGCCGAGAGCTGTTCAGTTCCCTTGAGCGCGCGCCCAAGCTTTCTAACCCAATTGCGGCGTGTACTCGGTGGCTTAGCGAAAGCGCTGGTGGCAAGCTTCTTACCCTACAGGCCGGCGAAGGTTGATCGCGAGCAACGGTCAGGTTGAATGGAAAAAGTCAGGGGCGCGACAGCATCAGGACAGGAATTGTTGCACAACGGTCACGTTCAATAGCCGCTCGACTGAATTCGCTGAATGAACGTGCTGTCGAGGATGCTTTCCGGTTTCAAGCTCTGAAGCTTGGGATTGGCGCGAGCGAGAATAGAATAGATCTTCTGCAGCCCGTCCGGTTTCGCTCGGAGATCATTGCTGTACGCCGCCAGCATGGCGTTGTATCCGATTTCCGCCTCATCTAGCCGATTGAGTCGCAGATGCCTCGCCATGATCCGCAGGATAACCGGTTTGTTTTCCGGTTTCTGGAAGAAACGGAGCGAATCGATCGTGCCCTTGAGCAACGCCTCATAGGTTTTTGCCTCCTGATGCGCCGCGCTCTTCCGGACCACCAGAGATGAACCCACATAGGGGATTGGCGCCCGGCTGAGATCCACCAGCTGTGTGTAGCCTTTTTTCTTGAGCGGCGCGCTGAAAGTCGAGCCCATCCAGGACGCTTGGGCGCGGCCGGTTTCAAGAGCTTGAATTCGGGACGGCTGATCGCCCAGGACAATGAAGCGAATATTGTCCCGCTCTGGGTCGAGACCGAGGTAATCCATTGCCAGCATGTTGTTGGCCCATCCGCCGCCGCCGATACTCTGGATCGCCACCAGTTTGCCCTTCAGGTCTTCGGGTTTCTTCACTTCCGGCCGCGCCATGAAATCACCTTCCGGCCGCTGGAAAAGCGCGCCGATGATGACGACGTCCAAACCACCGGCGGCGAGATTCAACACCGCATTCGAGCTCGTGAGGACCGCATTTACATCACCGGAAACCAATGCCGATGCGGCGAGAGATCCCACCCGCATATAAATGACCTCGACATTGAGACCGTGCTTGCGAAAAAAGCCCTGGTCGACGCCGACCCAAAGCACTGCGGGATTCTCGCCGCTGGTGCCGTTGGCGATGCGGAACGGAGAAAACGCTTGAGCGTACGCGGAATCTGCGAGTATCGAAATGAGAAACAATAGGACTGCCAGCATTGTAAATCCGCAGACCAACCGTCTCTGTGCGACAATTTGATTGGACAACGTCAGAGTCTCCTGATTACTTTTATTTGTCTGTCCCCTAGTGTGAGATCCTGCTATGGTGGCGCAAGATTTTGCGTCGCGCGCTTTACTGCACCTGAGAGAAGGTGAAAATCGCCATGGCGAGCCCGGCAGCAATCAGCCCGCCAGCGATGAACCCCACCAGTTTTTTTTCCGCAATGGTTCCGGCCTTTCGATTGCCAACGAGCGCGCCTACTGTGAACGCCGCCACGAGAAAAAGTCCGATTTGCCAATGAATATGGCCGAGGAGGTAGTGGCTAACCGAGCCCACAGCGCTGGTAATGACGATCATGAACAGGGCGGTGGGAGCCGCGATCCGCGCCGGGATTCCAAACCCAACCACCATAAGCGGTCCCTTGATAAAGCCTCCGCCAATCCCAAACAGTCCCGCGATGATGCCGGCGACGAGTCCGAAAATCACCACTGTAACCGTGCTCATTTCGTAGGAGCCGCTGGCCGTATCGCGGACAACGCGAGGCGGAAGCTTATTGAGCTTTTTGAAAAACCACAATTGCGACGAGCGATTCCGACGGCTATTTCGTAGTATCGTGCTGCCGGCGCCGATCACCATTAAGCTGAAAAGGATCTCAAGCTGCCGGGTCGGAAGATAATCAGTCAGCCATGCGCCGAGAATCGTACCGACGACAGTTGGAATCTCAAGCAGGATTCCGGCGACAAAATCGACTGAACCTCTGCGGACGTTGTGAACCGTTGAAATGAGCGCCGACGGGAATAGAGCAAGGATAACACAGCCGATCGCGATTTGAATCGGGATGCCAAAAACCAACGTGAGAATCGGCACCATGAAAACACCGCCGCCAAACCCGACAATAGTACCGAAGGCACTGACGGCAAAACCAAACAAGAACATGCCCGCGTATTGCCACATAAGAACCAATCTAGAACCAGAAACTTAGATGTATTGGCACGTGAATTTAGCCAAACGGTTGCTTGTCCCCACTTAATCTGTTCGACGGGAAAATGCCTCGTCGCTTGTCCGGACCCGGGGACACGAAACCAAGTGTCTCTTCGGAGGGCAGTCAAAATTTTTCAATGGAAGAGAAAAATCGGGAGCGCTACTTTAGGATGGTGTCACGCCGGGAATCGGTAAAACCGTTCAGCGTTGCAATAGCGCACTGCGTCTTTGTCGGCCTCGGTAAGACGCTGGTTCTCGTCCAGTTCTTCGAGCTCGGCCTTGCACGTCTCGTTATTGACCTCGTGCGGAAAATCCGAGGAAAAAATGAAGGGTTTGTTGCCCACAATGCCGACGGCAAAAGGCAGGGTCAGCTCGTCGCCCTCGACTCCGACAAAGATGCGTCCCTCATCGACGTGACGCCGGATGTAGTCGGTGATCGATTCCTTGTCGCGCAGTTTCAGAAATCGACCGCGCGGATCATATTGCACATGGCTGTTCCAGGCCCGTTCGAAACGTTCGATGCAGTTGACGAACCAGGCCGAGCCCGCTTCCATGAAGCCGAAGCGGACCTTGGGGTATTTGTCGAACACGCCGTTGAACAAAATCCCGCCGAAATTGACCATCTGTCCGAAGGGATGGCCGAGCGCGTTCACGGGCGCATATGGAGTCATATCGTCCAGACCCATATGATCGTGCACGCCGCCGTGAATACCGATGCAGCACTCCAGCCGATTGGCCTCCTCATAGATGGGCCAATATCTTTCATCGCCGAGATGATTTTGTGCGCCCATCACGCCCGTGCTCGGCAACATGGCGCCGCAAAACCCGAGCTCCTTGACGATGCGCCGGAGCTCCGTCACGGCTTCTTGCGGTTCTTGCAACGGAATCAAGCCTAGCGCCTGAAAGCGGTCGCTTTTACTGAGATACTCATCGTGCATCCAATGGTTGTAGGCGCGCGCCAGCTCGAGCGCCCAATCCAGGCTCACGATACGACCGAAGGAGAGTCCATTGGTGGGATAGAGAACGGCGCTCGTGAGGCCGACGTCCTCCATAAAATCAATCCAACCCTCGCGGCCGACTTTAGCGAAGGCGCCCGGCGGAAGAAAGTGCGCGTTCGCGGAATGCAGATGGTCGTTGGGCGGATAGGCACCGCGGCTCGTGCCGAAACGGTCGCGATACATTTCCGGCATGCGCGCGACTATCGCCGCATGATCTTCCACCACGTGACCGTCGCCGTCGATAATTTTGGGTTTTTTTTCGCTCATGGTTTTTCTCCGGTGTTTTGCGCAGGCAGTCTTACGTAATCAGGGGCGACCGCCGGTCGCCCCTACATCGGCAATTGGTAAAATCTTTGCGCATTGCCGAACAGAATGGCATCTTTGTCCGCCTGACTGAGCTGAGTGTTCTCGCGCAATTCCTCGAGCTCGTGCTTGCAGGTTTCGGCATCGACCTCGTGAGGGTAATCGGTCGAGAACAGGTAGGGTTTATTTCCCGTGATACGGACCGCTTCAGCGATGCTGAGCTCCTCACCCTCGCAGCCTACGAAAATCCGGCCCTCGTCGATATGCCGGATAATGTAGTCGATGATTTTCTCGCCCTTCTTCAGTTGCAAGAAACGACCGCGCGGATCGTATTGCACATGGCTTTCCCACGAGCCGGTGAAACGCTCCATGCAGGTCAGGAGCCAGGCGCAACCGGCTTCCATGAAACCGATGCGCAAGCCGGGAAATTTGTCGAAGATGCCATTAAAGATAATCCCGGCGAAACAAACCATCTGGCTCATCGGATGACCGAGAGCGTTGGCTACCGCGTAGGGACTCATGTCGTCCATCAAGAGATTTTCATGAGCGCCGCCGTGGATCGCCAGTGCGCAACCGAGCCGCTCCGCCTCGCCGTAAATAGGCCAGTACTTCTGCGCGCCGAGCTGCGGCATGTTGACGCCGGTGGACGGCAGCATGGCGCCGCAAAACCCGAGATCACGCACGATGCGCCGCAGCTCCATGACCGCTTCGGCAGGTTCCTGGAGCGGGATCAAGCCCATCGCCTTGAAGCGCGAGCTTTTCGACGTGTAGGTGTCGTACATCCAGTTGTTGTACGCCCGCGCCAATTCGATTGCCCAGTCGCGGCTGACGATTTTACCGAATGCCAGACCCGCGCTGGTGTAAAGCACGGTCGTGCCGATGCCGACATCTTCGAGGAAGAGCTCCCAACCTTCGCGCCCGACATTGGCGAAGGCGCCTTTGGGCGTGTAGTGGCGATTGGCGGAATGTAAATGGTCGATGGGCGGGAAGGGGTTTTTGCCGCGTGCCTCGGAAAAACTTCTGCCGATGTACTCTTCCGGCATGTATTTGACGATGCTCGCGATGTCTTCGACCACGTGTCCATCGCCGTCGATAATTTTATGATTGTTGTCGCCCATGAGCCTTCTCCTGTTTACGAGGAACCTTAACGCGTCCGCTTCGACTAACCAAGACCAGCGTCCGAGCTTGAGAGAGAACACGAAGACGCTAGACTCACTATGCGCACAGCGGGCGAACGCTTTCGCCCCTCATCCTAATTTCCTTTAGGCGGTTTTTCTTACTTGCTCTCGTGCCAGCGGATATTTGTCGCACAAGGTCTTCCAATAGCAGGCAATTTTTTTGCTGTTATCTTTGACCTGCTCCGGAATGATGCGCCAGGGCGCGCGCAAAGGACCCGCAGTGCAGTAGCCTGCTTCGTTGACGGCTAATTTGAAGACGTTCTCGCGCCACGACAGATTTCCGATATTCGGCCCGACTCTGTTGGTCGCTTCCAGATCGAGACAAATCCGTTTGGCCGTTTCCCAGTCGTTTGCCAGGCAGGCATCGAGCAAGTTCACCACCGGCGAAGGTCCCATCCACACGTTGAAAGACCAGCAGCCGGCGGCGCCGAGCTGGTAATAAGGAAACATCTGCGTCTGGTTGACGAAAACGCTCATCTTTCCCTTGGTCAGCGCGCACAATTCAACGAACTGGAGCGGCGTGCGATGGGAATCTTTCATGCCCACGATGTTTGGCTTCTCGGTGATTGCCTTGAACGCTCCGACCGGAATCGTGACACGGTGATGCGTTGGGTTGTGGTAAATCATGACGCCCATCTTCGGCAG
>JBIOXP010000633.1:0-6591 GCA_044869705.1 Binatia bacterium
ATTTTAAAAATGAGCAGTGGCTAGCGCTACGGCTAATTCGTATCGGTCGAAACAGCGCCATGCGAGCCTGGACAGTTGATGCCGACGACATCCAGATTGCCGACGATCTGGATGTCACACTCCTCCACCGCACCTCTTGGATCGAGAGCTTCCTCGAGCACAAGCGCAGCGATCAGTTCATCATTACCGCGACAAAAGGCTTCGGCAAGACGCTGCTCCTCAAGGCGAAACGGATCTCCTACGGCCACGGCGCGGCCATTTGCATTCCCGATAATAGCCTCCTTGATAAGCCAATCGGCGACAAGGTCTTCAACGAAGACATGATCGCTCTCTACGGCGAATCGACCGACAACTGGAAACGCGTTTGGCTGATCTCGATTGTGGTGGCCGTCCTCAAACGGCTCGGCATGATCGACGGCCTTAAGGTGAATCCACAGCTCCACGGTCTGGTCATGAACCGAAATCTGAGCGGGGTCGTCGATCATTTCGTCAATCTGCTCGATTTCGAACGCGGAGCCCTCTTTCGTTCCGCCAGCGAGACCGATAGCCAACTGATCCCGCGCATCAGAAATATCTCATCGCCCGTCGCGCTCTTCATCGATTCCATCGACGAGTACTTCAACAAGCACATCACAACGCAGCTCACCACGCGTGCGAGTCACACGGGCGAGCTTTCGCCCAATGTCTGGTATTTTTCCCAGATGGGACTTGTGGAGGTCGCGTATCAGCTCCGGCGGGTGAGCCATCAGCTCAAGGTCTTCGTCGCGATCCGCAAAGAGGTGTTCGCGAAGTTGGACGAGACGACCTCGATGGCCCAGCAGTACCGGGGTAGCACGATCGACATCGTCTACTCCCCCGCGAGTCTGCGGGAGATCTTCATCAGCAATATCCGCCGCGAGACGCCGCGCAATCTGGTGGACCCCGGGCGATTAAAGAGCGACCCGATCATCGCCTTCTTCGGTACCGACGTCGTCACCCACGACCCTACGGGTGAGCGCGAGGACGTTTTCGAGTACGTCTGCCGTCACACGCTGCGACGTCCGCGCGATTTTATGACCGTGGGCCGCAAGCTCTCCGAGCTCAGTCCCGAGGAACGGCGGCGCGAGCACGCGCTCGAGAATGCTGTCCACAACGCGGCGACCGCGATCGCACGCGAGTATATCAATGAGATCCACCCGTACCTTGGTGGAATCGACCTCTATGCGCTCTTCCGACTGCTCGAACACAACGTTCTCACCCGCGCCGAATGCGAGGCGGTTTTCCTCGATTATGCCATCGCCATGGGTACGCCGAACGAGCCACCGCATGTTTTTTCAGCCCTCTTCCGCACCGGACTCCTCGGCTGGGTGAACGTCGACCCGGCCAGCGGACAAATGGTGCAGAGATTCTTGCTGCCGGGCGAGCGGGCGTTCGAGCATGGCGACAGCCTGCCCGAGTCGTCGCACTATCTCGTCCATCCGGTCCTCACTGCGCTCATCGGAGAAGTAAATCCGCGCTATGTTCTCGAGCGCAACCGCGTCAACGAGATCGGCAGCGGGCGTCCCTGGATCGAACAAACCGAAGACGAGTCGTTCTGCGCCGCGCGCGCCGACATTCTCCACTTCAGCGGCTTTTTGAGCGACGCCGTGCGGGAGTCGCAGGTCCGCCAGGCGTTGCGCCAGGCGCTCGACCAGCGGCGTCCAAGCTGCGTTCTCGTCATGGACGAAGGCGACGGTTTCACTCTCGTCCATCGCGATCCGCGCGAGGTAGTGAGCATCGTAAAGGGCATCCAAGTCGATCTTTACGAAACGACCGGGGAGGCGGAGCTGCGGGTCGCTCTCGACTACGGCCCGATTGGCCTCGAGCGCGATGCTGCCGGCGCGGCGGTCGGCGTTCGCCGGGGACACGACGTCCTGCGCAACGTCGCGCGCATCGAACCGCTGGTGACTCCGAGCCAGGTGTGGGTCACGGAACGGTTCAAGGACGCGCTCGAGCGGACGCCATCGTTCTATCGGGCAGAGCCGATCGAAGCTGACCTACGGCCTGAGCTGCGATCCTCGGATGGCACGTTCAATGTGAAGAAGGCGGGCTCCTTGGAAGAGGACCACTTTCTGCGGCTGTTCCGGATCGTCGAACCGCGTCGGTGAATCTCCCGGGCTGCTAATAAATGGCCGTCGCTTATTTTCTTTAAATAACCAATACAGATACCGGCAACGATCATATGCAAACTGAAAGTCTTTGAGCGAAGCTTTTGATTCGAAAGGCGTGAACAGAGCGCCCCTCGATAGAGCCTTGCGGCTTGCGCGGGGAATGGCTCATCCTGAGTAGCGCGAAGCGTGTATCGAAGGGCCGGTCACCCTGAGTAGCGTGCAAGGGCGTATCGAAGGGTTGAACGACTGGAACGGCGCCGCGGGTGAGCGGCTGAATGACTTGAACAGCCTTCGCCGCCTCACCCCTCAACGGGAGCTTGCCCTGAGCGACGCGAAGGGCCTCACGCCCATTTTAAGGATGCCTTTTAAGCTATCCTAACTCGTTCAATCAAGTCTTGCGCCGGTCCGACCTGGACTTCAGTTCAACTGCTGTAATCTTATCGGGATCAAACGGTGACGGGTCGAATTAGCGGGAGAAGAAAAACAAATTCTTCTGCTCGGGAGTTTCTGTGCCTATTTGACCTGGCGGCTCATGGGTTTCCACAAGACTCTCGGGACTTCTACTGAGATAGGCTGATCATCCTTGCATGCCAGATACTCCTGTAAATTGACATCCGTTCAGGTAATCGGATAATCCTGAACGATCGGAAAGTCTTGCTGCGCAGCCGGGTCGCGTTCATTTTCGATAAAGGGTTGGGTGAGAGTTTAGGAAATGCCTATACGTCGAGGAGAAGAATTTCTCGAAAGCCTCAGGGATGGGCGCCGCGTCTGGTTACGAGGTGAATTGGTCGAAGATGTCACCGCACATCCGTGTTTGAAAGGCTGCGCCCGTAGCGTTGCCGCGGTTTATGACCTTCAACACGTCCCAGCCCATCGGGACCTGCTGACGATGCCTTCCCCGGTTACGGAGGAGCCGGTAAGCCTCGCTTATCTTTTGCCCCATTCGGTCGAAGATCTCACCCGTCAGCGAACGATGTATGAGTTCCTCGTGCGTCGTGCCGGAGGCGTGGCGGCTCGGTTACCCCAGCACCTGGCTACCGTTATTTTGGGGCTGCACGACGTTCGTGACATCCTGGGCAAAGAAAATCCCGCCTTCGCCGCGAACGTTACCCGCTATTTCGAGTATTGCCGCGAAAACGATCTGGCCATCGCGACGATTTTCAATGACCCATTTCATCACCGAAGCCATCCGCAGGCCAAGCGAGAATACTTGAGGGTGGTTGAGAGGCGGGCCGATGGCATCGTGGTGAGAGGTGCCAAAGGAGTGGGAACGCAGGCGCCCTACGCCAATGACATCCTGTGTCTGACCCAGCCACGACCCGACCTCCAGCCCGAAGAGGTGTTGTATTTCGCCGTACCCGTGAACTCTCCAGGCCTCCAACTCATCTGCCGCCAACCGCTGGCGCCACCCAACCCCGAGGATCATCCCCTGAGTCCCCATTGGGATGAGATGGACGCCATGGTGTTGTTCGATAACGTGTTCATACCCTGGGATCGAGTATTCTATTTGCGTCAATCGGATCCCGAAGATCCGAGTCTATACGCGCGGCTTTTCCAAGGAGCCATGGGTATTGGGCCCTGGTATGTTTTAGTGCGGTTGGCGGTCAAGGCGGAGGTGTTGCTCGGCATCTGCGCGGCGATGGCCGAATATCTCGGCACGACTAAACAACCTCATGTACAGCTGGCCCTGGCCGACGCCATAGTCTACATGGAGACGATGAGGGCTTTCATCTATAACGCTGAAACGAATCCTGTCCGCTCTCAATCGGGGCTCACCCTGCCCAACTGGATCCCGGCGCAAGCGGCCCGCATCTTCTCGATAGAGGGCTATCCCCGGATGCTACAAATGATACGGGAGCTGTGTGGCTCCGGTATCTTGATGTCGCCGAGCGAGACGGATATGAACAATTCCGATGTCGGCCGTCAAATCCGGCGCTTTTTTGTCGGCGAGAACGAGCGCACGCAAGAATGCTTTCGCATGCTGAAGCTGGCGTGGGAATATGCCTGCGACTCTTTCGGCTCCCGTCAGCTACTCTTCGAAATGTACAACGTCGCCAGCCTGGCCACCAACAAACAGAGGCTCGTGAATAGCTACGATTTGAGCCCCTTCGTCCGCCTGGCGAAAGAATTGGCAGGCATAAACGAACCCTAGATCCAAAGTTTTAGAAAACCTTTTGCCGCCTTATCTTGACGTCATTCCGGGGTCGGACCGAACTATGTCGTTACTTCATCGGCGGTTTTCATTCCAAAAAACGTGTTTTCGGCTCTTATAACCTCATTTTCAGCGGCAAACTTGCCTCCGTAGGCTTCCGCCGGCTTAGACAGCGCTCTACTTTCACGTTTCCGGAATTTCGGAAACATGGAAAACTCGCCAGTTACAGGCCTGGTCTGCGGCAACCTTGACGAATCGCGCCAGCGCGGCGATGAGGCTGCGCACCTCTGCCGGGTGTTTGAGGTGATAGCGGTTGCGCTTTCCGTCCGTATCATAGCGCACCACGTCGGCCAGGCGCAGCGCGCCGAGTACCGTACTCACCCGCTGCACAGTTCTCCCTACCGCCTGCCCCAGTTCGCTTGGACTCAACTCTTTATGATCTGCGAGCGACTGAACGATCGCGAACGTGACCGGATTGCCGAGCAAAGGGCACAGCCGCGACTGTCGATAACTGTTTTCTTGCACCGGGCCTCCTTCTCACGTTTCCGGAATTCCGGAAACGTGGCAATGAACCAGTTGGTGTCGAGACCAAACGGTGCGCAGCTCACCGGCGGCAATGGCCCTGGGTCGAGTAGGCAATGCCAGCGATCGAAGAAGAACAGCGAGGGTGCTCGTTGGGGTGTTCTGAACGTCAGTCGCAAAGCGGCATTAAAGCCTAGAGCCCGGCTAGCGTCGGCGAGCCCGCTCGAGCCCTGTTGAACTTAGATTCTGCCAGCATTTACTGGATTTGGCGAGTTTGTGACAAGCAGAAAAAGCTGCACGGCGTGATCTCTGAGGCGAAAGACGGGAGCGCAAAAAGGCTGGAAGCCGAAAAGCGAAAGCGCAGAGCTTCGATCGGCCCCTAGCGATCGCACTGCTTGTTATCCCATCTCTGTGTTAGAAGGGGTTCACGGGTGACTTTGTTTTTAGCCATACCCTAGCTCCTTCAGGTTCCCGGCTATGGCGTCGTCGAGATTTGCGGCTTCGGCTTGCTGCTGGCGCAGCGTGGTGGTGAGCCGTTTCATTTTTTCTTCGAACGGCTCGCCATCGTCTTCTTGCGCGTCGGCTCCGACGTAACGGCCGGGAGTGAGAACATGGCCATGCTTGCGGATATCATCGAGGGTGGCGGATTTGCAGAAGCCAGCTACGTCTTCGTAGTGAGCCATTTCACCCTCACCTTTGCCCTCTCCATCGAGGGAGAGGGTGGAGACTTTTTTTCGACCCTCGAGGGGGAAGATTTTAGAGAACCGCGCCAGGCGTGGTAGGTGTTGGCGATTCGTGCAATCTCTTCATCGGTAAGCTCGCGGTGGATGCGGTCGACGGAACCTGGCCGCAGCGATCGCGGAGGCGTCCACCCCCACCCCGGCCCTCCCTCGTCGACGGGGAGGAAGTTAATTTTTTGGGCGAGGGTGTTTTTCCGGATTTATTGCGGGTAAGAAACCAAAGGCAGGCGGGAATTTGCGTAGAATAAAAGAGCTGGCCGGGGAGCGCGATCATGCAATCGATGAGATCGGCTTCGATGATGTTCTTTCGGATTTCGCCTTCGCCGGATTGATTCGATGACATCGAGCCGTTGGCGAGAACGAAGCCGGCAATGCCGGTTGGTGCGAGATGACGGATGATGTGCTGCACCCAGGCGAAGTTGGCGTTGCCGACCGGCGGTTTGCCGAACTGCCAGCGTTTGTCATCGCGCAGGCGGTCGCCGCCCCAGTCGGAGATATTGAACGGCGGGTTGGCAAGAATGAAATCCGCCTTGAGATCTGAATGGCGGTCGTTGTGGAAAGTGTCGCCGTGGGCGATCCGGCCGTCGATACCGCGGAATGCGAGATTCATTTTCGCCAGGCGCCAGGTGGTGTAGTTGCTTTCCTGGCCGTAGATGCTGATGTCGCTCTTCAGTTTTCCGCCATTACCGTTGCCGTTCTTATGCGCATGGATGAATTCGATTGACTGCACGAACATGCCGGACGAACCGCAGCACGGGTCGTAGACGCGCCCGTTGTACGGTTCGATCATCTCGACCAATAGCTTGACGACGCTGCGCGGCGTGTAGAATTCGCCGCCTTTTTTGCCCTCTGCGCTGGCGAACTGAGAGAGAAAATACTCGTAGACCCGGCCGAGCACGTCTTTGGAGCGTGCTTCCGCGTCACCGACTTTGATGTTGCTGATCAGATCGATCAACTGGCCGAGGCGCTGCTTATCGAGTCCAGGTCGTGCATAGTCCTTGGGCAAAACTCCTTTAAGCGAAAGGTTGTCACGCTCAATCTCGGCCAT
>JBIOXP010000634.1:0-17244 GCA_044869705.1 Binatia bacterium
TCGGGGCAAAGCATGGCCTAGAGGAGGGCAGAGTCGACGGAGACAAGATATCGTTTTTTATTCGCTTCGATGAGCGCTCTGGGGACCAAACCGTACAGCATAAGGTTTATTATTGGGGGCAGATTAGTGATGGTCAGGTTGCCATGCGTCTTCAGGATTCCCGGGGCAATGCGCCGGTGGATTTTGTTTTAGAAAAGAACAGCATCGCCCGGTGATGGTAACCCTGTCGCAGCGAAGTGGGGAAGGAAATGTTTCGATTGAAGGCGGAATCTCGATGATGCGCTGAGCACACCCGACGCACCTCTTTGTGGTCGTATCTTCTTGGAAACAGAATTGAGGAAAGATCTCTCACTTCATTCGAGATGACAGTTATGCATTCAAATGTCATTTCGAGCGCAGCGAGAAATCTTTCCCCGTTTTATCCTCTGTAAGCGTAATCTCAGACTGACTCCATGAAGTTCTGTCGTTCTTCTCCTCGACCCAAGCTGGATCAACTTGTCACAGTTAACTTGACCGTCACGTGCTCTGCCTATATTCTCGGCGGGAAAGCGAGCCGAACGCGGTGGATCAGGAAATCATTGCCCGCCTCAGAAAACGGATCAACGCTGAGAAGCTCGATGCAATCGTCGCCGTCTCTCCGGAGAACGTGACGTATGTCTCCGGGTTCGTGGTTCCTTCGCAATCATTGATGCGATGGCGCCATGCCGCCTGCATCTTAACCGCGGATGGCCACCTATCGATGATTGTCATCGACATGGAAGCGACGACCGTGAAGGCGCATGCCGGCATCGAGAATTTGCACATTTATCGCGAGTTCACGGACGATCCGATGGATACCCTCGCTGACGCACTAAAAGATTTGCACCTCGAACGAAGCAGAGTCGGCATCGAGCTGGAGTTTTTACCCGCCAGGGATTTCAGCACCTTGCAAAAAAGACTGTCGAGCGTTCAATGGCTTGCTGCGGATGCCATCTTCAATAACGCGCGCCAGATCAAAACATCAAATGAAACGGCGCTGCTACGGAGCTTAAGCAAACTCACCGACCAAGCGATCGGCGATGCGCTGCGCTCTGCAAAGATCGGCATGAGCGAGATGGAACTCGCGGGGACTTTACTCACTTCGCTGTTTGCGGGCGGCGCGCAAAGCTACAAGCTCATGATCATTGCTTCCGGAGAGCGCAGCCAATTTCCCAACGTCGGCCCGAGCGAACGCCGGTTGCGTCACGGTGATATTATCCGAATGGAAATTTTCGGCCAGAAGAACGCTTATCTTACGGGCGTGTGCCGGACGGCCGTCGTGGGCGACGCCACGCCGGAGCAGTATAAGATCTGGTCCAATTTGATTCAGTGCAAATATCTCGTCATGGACATGATCAGACCCGGCGCGAGCTGTGCGGAAATTTACCGCAAATTCCTGCAAAAATTCAGCGAGCTCGGCTTCGAGCCCATCAGCTTTGTTGCTCACGGCATCGGTTTACACCTGCACGAGGAGCCTTACAAGGGACGATACGGCAATGAGACGCTAGAGGCCGGCATGGTCGGCGCCTTCGAGCCGCTCGTCTATATAGCGGGCAGATTCGGCATGCAGAACAAAGACATGTTCTGTGTAACGGAAGGCGGCTGCGAACTGCTTTCCGATGTGACACCGACCGATGCTCTGCTGCGCGTGGGTTGAGCAGAAATGAAAATCACTCACATTGAAACCATTCCCATTCGTTTGCCGACGCGCCGGGTGCATCAGTGGGCGAGCCTGACGACACCGATCGGTGTTTACGTCATCATCAAGTTGCACACGGACGAAGGGTTGATCGGTCTCGGCGAAGCTCCGGTGTTAAAAGACTGGGGCGGCGATCACGGCAAATACTTCGGTGAGACGCCGCAAACGACAACCCACGTGATCAATGACATTCTGGCGCCGGCGCTAGCCGGCCAGGACCCGTGTAGATTCGAGGCTCTGCACGGGTTAATGGACAAAGCGGTAAAAGGTTATCCCTACTGCAAGGCGGCCATCGATGCGGCGCTTTATGACGTCGTCGGCAAAAAGTTTACGCTCCCCGCGTACCAATTGTTGGGCGGACTGGTGCGCGAGCGGGTGCCGATCGCACACAGCCTGGGGTTAATGGAGATTGACAAGGCCGTGGACGAGGCGATGCAGGCCAAAGCCGAGGGCGTAAAGACGATCAAGCTGAAAGGCGGCGTCGAGCAGACGCGCGACATCGAGCTGGTTCGACGTATCCGGGAAGCGATCGGTCCCGAACTCAACATTTGCGTCGATGCCAACCAAGGTTATCCGACGGCGAAGGCGGCGGTGAAAATAACCAAGGCGATGGAGGAATATAAGCTGCTTTATATGGAGCAACCCGTAGAAGGCATTGATCAAATGGCCGAGGTGACGCGTCGGGTTGATACTCCGATCATGGCGGACGAGAGCGCCTGGACCCCTCAGGACGTGATTGAGATCGTCCAGAAAAAAGCTGCCGACATGGTTTCCATCTATACGACCAAGCCGGGCGGCATCTTCAAAGCCAAGCAGGTCGCCGCGGTGGCCGAGGCCGCCGGGTTGAAATGCAATGTCAACGGTTCGGTAGAAACCGGCGTGGGCAACGCTGCAAATCTCCATCTCGCTGCGTCGACGGGAATAGTCAGCTACGGCTGCGTCGTGCCGGTCTCGACGCCCAAGGGTAAGGGCAAGGGCGGCATCGCGGGGATCTATTATCAGGATGATATCATTGCCGAGCCGTTCGAGTATGCCAATGGCGATGTGATTGTTTCATCCAAGCCCGGTCTCGGAGTTGAGCTAGACGAAGACAAGTTGAAGCATTACCGCGTTGCGTGATGCGGCGCAGGTGCCATCTCGATTTTGGGCGCGGCATGCTGCGCCCCTACAGTTATTCATCCGCTGTGCTCCGTGGCGGCAGACGGTTTCATGACTATACGTAAAATCGCTGTTTTGGGTGCCGGCAACGGCGGGTGCGCCGCTGCCGCGGATCTTACTTTGCGCGGTTTCGAGGTCCGGCTGTTCGCGCGCTCCGAAGCGGCAATCGCCCAACTTGCCAAGGCGGGTGAGATCGAGCTGATCGAAGGCGGTAGCATTAAAAAGGCCGCGCCTTTTTTCATGAGCCCGCATTTGCCGCCGGTAATACGAGATGTCGACTTGATTGTCATCGCTACGCCATCCGTGGGGCATGAGTATCTGGCTCGAGGATTGGCAAATTATCTTGCCGATGGTCAGTGCATTCTGCTCAATCCCGGCCACACCGGCGGGGCGCTCCATTTCGCGAATGTGCTGCGCTCGTTCGGCTGCAAAGCGGAGGTCCGTCTCTGTGAGACGGTGACGCTGACGTACATTTGCCGCATGCCTGGGCCTGCTCGGGTGGAAATTTATCGGCGCACGACGAATCTGCGCTGTGCCGCGTTTCCGGGAAAGCATACGGCGAGCCTCGTGGAGGGGATCCAGCAGGTATTCCCGAACGTCATTGCGGCGTCGAATGTTCTGGAGACGGGCTTTTCGAATATCAACGCGATCATGCATCCTGCGGGGATGCTCGGCAACGCCGGCTGGATCGAAAAAACCGCCGGAGATTTTCTGTACTACCGCGAGGGGATCACACCGACCGTTGGAGCATGGATTGACGCGGTGGACGCAGAGCGCTTGAACATTGTCCAGTGTCTCGGTCTGGAGCGACTTCGGTTTGTCGATATTTTTCATCAGGCGGGACTGACGACGAAGGCGGGACGCGACTCCGGTTCGGCATACCAGGCGATTCACGAGAGCGAGCCAAATCAGACGATAAAAGCGCCGGGATCTCTCGATCACCGCTACATCAAAGAGGATGTGGGCTACGGTCTGGTGCCGATGGCAGAAATCGGCAAATGGGTCGGCGTGCGTACACCGGTGATGAATGCGCTCATCACACTGGCTTCGGTTGCGCTCGGTATCGAGTTTCGCACCGAAGGCTTGACCCTGGAAAAAATGGGACTGGCAAAAATCCGCCCCGATAAACTGCAAAGTATTCTCATGAATGGCTTCTAGTGTCCTGGCATTCAAATCGGCCGTTAAGTGTGAGGGTTTTGTTGACGTCTCGTTTCTTTGGGGTGCGATCCGGTGGGAGCTACGGAGCGCGAATGCTATTCGCCCCTACAGAACTCCTGGATTCCGGTCGCGCTGGCTATCGCCAGCTTGCCCGGAATGACGATCCGTTATTGCGTATTTGCTTTCAGACATCAGGCGAGACGCAAAGAATCCCGCATGTCATTCTGAGGAGCGTAGCGACGAAGAATGTACTTACTATGCACACGATCATATAGAAACCAGATCCTTCGCCTCCGGCTCAGGATGGACACATTAAAATCGGCGAGAGACAAGCAAGTGTGTTATTCCGAAAGTGTCATTCTGAGGACCGCAGCGACGAAGAATCTCTTCCGCTGTGCAGCCATGCTACAAAAGCCAGATCCTTCGCCTTCAGCTCAGAGTGACACGCGTTGCGATAATACTTGAAAACCCGGAGATAGCATATGCGTATTGGTCTTTGCTTTGACGGTTTTTATTCGATTCATGAGATGATCGAGCTCGCTCGATTGGCCGACGAAACCGGCATGGAGTCGATCTGGATGTCGGATCATCTCTGTTTTCGCGATTCTCTGACGACTTCCATGGCGCTGCTGGCAGCGACGCGCAAAATAAAGGTTGCACCGGCGCCGATCAGCCCCTATTCCCGATCGGTGATTATTTCGGCCATGTCGATTGCGACACTCGACGAGTTTGCGCCCGGCCGCGTGATCGCGAGTCCCGGTACCGGCAACGCCGCGGCGTTGAAGGAAGCCGGTATCGAATCGCCGCACCCGCTGCAAACCATGCGTGAGTACGTCGAACTTCTTCGCCGATTGCTGAAAGGCGAGACCGTTCAGTATCAAGGCAAAATGATTCACATCAATGGCGCGAAGATGGGGTTCGTGCCTGAGACGACAATTCCGATGTACATCACCGCGGTGCGATCGCGTATGCTCCAATTAGCGGGCGAGATCGGTGATGGAGTACTGCTGTCGGCGGGCTGTGCGCCGGGTTATGTTCAAAGATGTCTCAGCGACATTGGAAGAGGAGCGGAAAAGGGCGGCAAGAATTTGCCTGATCTCGACGTCGCCGGGTTTGTGACCGCCTCGGTGGCCGACGATTCTCGGCAAGCGGTCGAGGCCAACAAAATGTTTCTCGCTTATATTTTTCGCAATACACATCATGCGGAAAATATTCGCCTGGGCGGTGGCAAGGTCGATCAAGAAGCCTTGGCGGCGGCCGTCGCAAAGCGTGATTGGGAAGCGGCGAAAAAATACATCAGTGATGAAGTCGTCTTTGCTCACTCGGTGGCCGGTACACCCACCGAGTGCCGGCGACAACTCGAACGCTTTACTCAGGGTGGCTTGACCTTGCCGATCGTGTTGCCGATGGGTACGCAGGAAGCCCGCAAACAAGTGCTGCGTATGGTTCGAGAGGTGGTGTAAATTTCATTGGCTCGTACGGAAGTGGCGGACAGATGAGTCCGTCCTACAGGAGGGTGGGTATGTCAGCGATCACTTGTCGCGTGCTGCCGTCGTTGCTCGTTATTCTTGCGTTGTTTTTACCGGCCTCCTCGCATGGCCAGTCGGCGAGTGCCGACGCAGCCAAGAAAGAGGGCAAGGCGGTCATTTACGGGACCGTCGTGCCGCAGGTGATGGGACAAATTCAAAATGGCTTCGAAACCAAATATGGCATCAAGACTGAGTATTGGCGCGCCGATGCGACTAAGGTCATCGATCGCGTATTGACCGAATGGCGCTCGGGCAAACCAGGGTTCGACATCGTGATCGGCGCGCGCGGGCCCCTCGCGCTCGGCAAAGAGGAGCGGGTTTACGCGAAATATAGTCCAGCCGCGGCGGCAAGTTTTCCGGCAAAATTCAAAGACAAGGACGGACAGCTGATTGCATGGCGCATCACGCCGGTGGGAATTCTTTACAATACCGAATTGGTGAAGCCGGGCGAGGCGCCCAAATCCCTCGATGAGCTGCTCGATGCAAAATGGCAGGGAAAAATCAGCATGCCGGACCCGTCGCGGCATGCGAGCACCGCGCAGTATTTGTGGAATCTGCAGCAAGTGAAAGGCGAGAAATGGATGGAGTTTGCCAGAGGATTGGCCAAGCAGAAGCCGATGCTCGTAGAATCTTATTCGACCGTGCCCAATACCCTCGTGCGCGGCGAAGCTCATCTCGGCATCAGCTACATTCAATATACGGGACAAGTCAAAGGGCCACTTGGCTTTGCATCCATCGAGCACGTGTTCGCAGATCCCAGCGATGCGGCGCTGAGCGCCAAGGCGATGAACCCGAACGCCGCAAAGCTCTTTATCGAATATTTGTGCTCCGCCGAGGGCCAGAAGAAAGTTGCCGAGACCGGCGAATTCGTACTCTCCCCCGGCGTATACCCGGCGATCAAAGGTGGCGACAAAATTATGGCCAATCTCTACATGATGGAAGATCCGAGCAGCGACACTTTGGCCAAGATCCAAAACGAATTCCGCCAGCTGTTTCTCGCAAGATGATTCACGCTGCCCCAATGCGTTATTGACATAACCGGGACAGGCCGTTAATTGTTATGCTGTTTCGAGCTCTAAGGAGGTAATTGTGAATAGATACATCAAGCGATGGTCGGTCCTGACGGCGATGGTTGTCCTCGGCGCCATCATGATTCCCAACGAGATATTCGCTCAAGCAGGCAACATCGATGCTGCTAAAAAAGAAGCCAAAGTGGTCGTGTACGGCTCGGTGCCGCCCCAATCCATGGAAGGGCTGCACCAGGCTTTCAAAAGAAAATACGGCGTTGAAGTCGAGTACTGGCGCGGCTCCTCCACGCAGGTCTCCGAACGCGCCTTGACCGAGTGGCGCGCGGGCAAGCCCGCTTTTGATATCGCCGAAGGAAATCGCGGCGTGCAGCTCATCATGAAAGACGAAGGGTTGTTTCAGAAGTTCATTCCGCCGGCATCGCAAAAATTTCCCGATCGCTTCAAGGAAAAAGATTCCCTGATCACTCCCTGGCGGGTACTGCCGATCAGCATGCTCTACAACACGGAAATGGTAAAAAGCGCCGACGTGCCGAAGACATTCGACGATTTGCTCAATCCTAAATGGACGGGAAAAATTTCCATTCCGGATCCGACCCGTCATACCACGACGGCGCAATTTCTGTGGAACCTGCGCAAGTTTAAAGGCGACAAGTGGCTCGACTATGTGAAAGCGTTGGCCAAGCAGAAACCGGTACTGGTGGAGTCTTTGGCGCCGGTCACGACGACGATCATCAAGGGCGAAGCGCTGGTGGGCATCACTTATATAAAGTACATCAAGCAGTACAAGGGACCGGTTGATTATATTCCGATGGATCAGTACTTGACCGATCCGAACTACTTGAGCCTCAGCGCCAAAGCGAGCCATCCGAATGCGGCGAAGCTCTATATCGATTTTGCCTGCTCGCCGGAAGGACAAAAGGAAATCGCCGAAGACGGTGAATTCGTTCTCGCTCCAGGGGTATACCCACCGATCAAAGATGCCGACAAAGTGGCGCCGAAGATGGTTTTCATGGATAACCCTTCCGAGGAAGAATTCAAGAAACTGATGAGCGGCACATTTCGCGAGATCTTCTTCGCCAAATAAGCCGATTGCTCGCGTGTCTACCGCCGAGAGGGCTCGCCCACACGTGGCCGGCCCTCTTTTTTTATGGCCGAGCCAAAACTTTAGTAGAATAGGAAAGGATCGCATCCGGCCTTGCTAAGCCGCCTGGCAAATTCGCTTCGGCGCGAACCGCAACTGGTGCTCGTGATTTCGATCGCGCTGATCATCGGGTTCCTGAGCTTGTCGCCGACACTGATGCTCTTCTACGGCAGCTTTCGCAGTAAGCCGCTCGGCGTGCCGGGCGCGGGATTCACTCTCGTGCACTACCTGTACGCTTACACCGATCCGTCCACTTATGAGCTTTTGCTGAATTCGTTCATCTTTGCCGCCGGCTCGTCCATCATCGCAACGATTCTAGCGACGGTGCTGGCTTGGATCGCGATCCGCACCAATGCGCCGTTTAGAAAGTTTTTTGAGCTGACCGCGATCGTGCCGAACATTTTTCCCCCGGTGATGCTCGCCGTCTCCTGGACGGTGCTCTTGAGTCCGCGCACCGGACTGATTAACCGCGTGTTCATGCAGCTCTTGAACTTGGAAAATGCGCCGCTGAATGTCTATTCGCTCTGGGGCATGATCTTTGTCGAAGCCCTGATCACGACGCCGCTGGCTTTTTTGCTGGTGTCGGCGTCGCTCTACTCGATGGATCCGTCTCTCGAGGAATCCGCTCGAGTGGCCGGCTCGAACAATCTGCAGATCGCTTGGCGCATCACGCTGCCAATCATTCGACCGGCGCTTTTGGGCGCTGTGATGCTCAACTTCGTCCGCGCCATCGAAAGCTTCGATACCCCCGCGATTATTGCTCTGCCCGCACGAATCGAAGTGTTTACCACGAAAATTTACCGCGAAGCCGTGGGAGCTTTTCCACCGAATCAAAATCTGGCGGCCGCGTACGGCGTGTCGCTGCTACTGGTGACGATGGTCTTCGTTTATCTTTACCGTTTGTTGACGCAGCAGAGTGAGCGCTACGTTACGGTGACCGGGCGCGGTTATCGACCTACACTGGTGGATCTCGGGAGATGGCGCTATCCGGCGGCCGCTCTCGCATTACTTGTTCTCGTGCTCATTGTCGTGCTGCCGTTCCTGGTGCTGACGTATGTGTCATTCGTTTCTTATATTCATGTCCCGGGCTCGAAGACCTGGGAGTTATTGACGCTCGACAACTACCGCACCAACTTGAGCGACGGTCGCACCTATCGCGCGCTGCAAAACAGTCTTTTTCTAGCTACCGGCGGCGCGACGGTGTGCATGCTGTTGGCGGCGCTTACCGCATGGGTGACGACCAAGACGAGAGTGGCGGGACGGGGTTTGATCGAAGGCCTCACCTTTATTCCATGGGCATTCCCGGGAACGGCTCTCGCCATTGGACTCCTCTGGACCTACGTCTACGTTCCTTTGCCGATTTATGGAACGCTATGGATACTGTTGATCGGCTACATCACTCGGTTTCTGCCATACGGCCTGCGTTCGATGACGAGCACGATCGTGCAGCTTCATGACGATCTGCAGCAGGCCTCGATGGTTTGCGGGGCGACGTTCCTGACGACCTTTCGGCGCATTATTTTGCCGTTGCTGCGGCCCGGCTTTTTTGCTGGGTGGATTCTTTTGGCGACGATTTTTTTGCGCGAGTTCAGCACGTCGATTTTTCTCTACTCACCGGGCTCGGAGCCGCTTGGACCGCTGCTGTATCATTTCTATGTTGACGGCAATCTCGGACCGATGTGTTCGTTGGCCTTGATCGTCAGCGTGCTTTGTATCACCCTGATCGTAATTGCGCGCCGGCTCGGCGGAGGCAGTGAGATCGAGGGGCGTTGATCGACGTGCGATCTGAGATTCGAGGCGAGAACACCATGGATGCGGGAACGGCAAAAAAATTAATCGAAAAGAATCTTTCTTACGACGAGGTCAAGCGCCTGACGGTCAAGTTGGTGCAACACCCAAGCCCGCAAACCGAATTGCTCGAGAGCGAGCCGCAGGTACTGGCGCTGATCCGAAATGTCATCAAGCCGGAGTTGGAGCAATCGGGTTTGAAGCCCTTTGTCGATAAACAAGGAAACCTGATTCTGCACATCAAAGGCCGACAGAGCTCGGATCGATTGATGCTCGTAGGCTATGCCATGTGCGCGGCGCCGAGCACGATGCAAAATCCCTATTCCGGAGAGATCGTCGACGGGGCGCCATTCAAACTCGATGGTGAGTGCGTGTGGGGGCGCGGCGCTTGCGAACAGAAAGGCAGCTTGGCGGCGATGCTCGCCGCGGTTAAATTTATCGGCGCCAGCAAGGCGGCACTCCCCAGCGATCTCTATTTTGTCGTCAGCACGGCGGGGGAGACGGGCCGGCATGACTCACTGGCTTACGTCCTCGATCACGGCGACGTCAAAATCGACTGGTGCATCATCGATGGTCCGCCGGAAATTCAGCTCGGCAACAAAGGCCGCGTCGACGTGCTGGTGATTGTGCGCGGCAGGCAAGCGCACAGCAGCCGTCCGTGGGAAGGCGTCAACGCCATAGAAGGCGCGGTGAAAGTTGTGGAAAAACTACAGCGGCTGATGCCTCATCCCGAGGACAAGTCGCATCCCGAGCTCGGCAAAGTAAGCTTGACGCCCAATGCCATCGAGAGCTTTCCCAAGGCGACGCACACGATCCAAAGCGAATGCCGCATTATGTTCGACCGCCGCCTGTTGCCCGGCGACGATCCGGCGCAGGCGATTCAGCAAATGAGAAATGCTATCGGCAAGATCGAACCCTTCGAGATCACCGTCGAGCAGCGTGATTTCATGTATGCGAGCGAAGTCAAAAAAGACGCCGAAATCGTTGGGGCATTGGAGCATGGCATTCGCTCGATGCTTGGCTACGAGCCGAAATTCAGCTTCTCAACCGCGGCAAACGATACCGGGCTATTCAATTTTCGCGGTATTCAGGCAATCAACTATGGCGCGCGCCATATCCGGTTCCAGCACACCGATCACGATTTAGTGCCGCTCAACAGCGTCTTCGATGCGGCCAAGGTGTTCGCGTTTGTTGGGATCCATCGGTGAAACGAGCGTTTTAATCGTTCAAGCTGTTCCAACCGTTCGAAACGTTCCAACCGTTCGACCTCACTTATTTCCCCCCCCCAAACGGACCGCGGAGTGTCATGCTGAGTGAAACGAAGCATCTCGTCTCATCGCCAGTTACGAAGACAAGATTCTTCGCCTTCGGCTCAGAATGACAGTCGCGACACAGTCTGAATGTGACGGAGGATGGCAGGAGGAGAATTGAACGTTTTTGAACCGGATGAACGGAGGCGGGGCTTTCGGCCGATTGAGCGATCACTTGTTTTCGTGCTTTCTCAGCATCCGTAAATAGTATTCCCACAAGCTAATCATCGCGTCGGGCCGATAGATCCGTTTGCGTTTGAGCAGAGCGTCGGCGTCGGTAGCCCATGAAAAAGCACCCATCGAAGCCGCGGTGACCTGAGTTTTTGCGCTGTATTCGAGCAGCACTCCCCGAATGCACGCTTCTTCGATGGAAGTACCCGCGACGACGATGCCGTGATTTCGCAGCAAGACGATTTGATGCTCGCCTAACAGTTTGGCCACCGCGATACCTTGCGCCGCGGTGACGATCAGGTCGGAGGACTCCTCGAACTTGTTCAGCGCCGGTGGATAAAAGGCGCAGCTCAAATTGGTAATCGGTAGCAATCGATGTTCGGATGACGCGATGATCGTCGAATAGGTCGGGTGCGTATGAATGACGCAACGAATTTCCGGGTTGGTACGGTAAACTTCGCTGTGGATTGGAAACTCATTGTGCCGTTTTCGTTTGCCAGCGAGCGGGTTGCCGTCGAAATCGATCAGCACTAGATCGTCCTCGGTGACTTCTTCAAGGCCGATGCCGGAACCTTTGATCCAGTATTGTCCGGGAGTGTCCGTCAGCGCCGAGACGTGGCCATAAATCATATCGTTGTGACCTTGCATGGCGAGAATTCGACAGGCAAGGGCGAGCTTCTCTTGCACATTCATCCAACGCCCTCCTGTAGCGGCGCTACAATTTCAAGGAGATTATCGAACAGGTTGAAGCGGTGCAAACGCAGGCGACACCGATGCATCGGTAGTCCCTCGATACGCGCTTCGCGCTACTCGGGAATTCCGATTTCCACCGAAAACAGGCAGAAAAAATAGCCCGCATGCGGATCTGAGTACTTCTAGATTTCGTTTTGCTTCATCCAGGCCATAGACCAGTCGCGAAATGCTGAAATGCTCGACGAGTTTAAAGTTTCCCGAAAGTGAGGAATCTTTCGCTTCGTGTGGCTTTGGAAACACAACACCACGAAAACTTGCTGAAACGCTTCAAAGCGTCACCCCCGAGTCTTTTAAACGAGGGTCCAGTCCGAATTCCGCCTGGTTCCCGCTAAATGCGGGGAAGAAGGATTCGTGGCAGCGTGCCATTTTCATTCAGAAACGTAGGAAGCAAAATACAAGTACCTGGCAGCGGCAATTGATGATGGCAGGCGGATTCGCCTGCCACCATGAAACTTTTAGCGGGAATTAGCGGTGGGCCCAGTAAGGACGATCATTACGGTAATAGCTGCCGAAAACTCGACTCGGATGGTCGAGGATTTCGCGCTTCACTGACGGATGGCGCTTCAAAAATCTATCCAAATCGTCATGTTTGTCCAGATACCGCTTGCTGCTGACCAGATTGGGATTGGCGCGCAGTTCGGTCGACACCTTCGGATGATTCTGTAAAAAGTCATGAAACTGGCGCACTTCGTCCCGCAAGCTGCTCCATGCGGCTCCCGGGGTACCAAGGACCGACAAGACCAGCGTGAGAATCAATGCGGCTGACGAACTATACGAAAAAGTCTTTTTTGTTTTCATCGGCTTAAACTCCTTTCGCTCGTTTAGACGTCGGCGCAGAAATTTTGTTAAGGGCGGGTTTGCCACCGGAGGCCCAAGCTAGCGGACGTTATTATATCCTATCGGATAAACAGCTGTGCCCCGTGCGTAAGCCGGGCATCGAGGAGCTTGGGAGTTTCGTTTTTGGCTTTGAGGACAGCGGAATAGGGCGAGGGGCCAAATTGGCCGAGCCAGGTTTCCAGCGGACTCGATGGCTCGCGTGGCGCGAGAAACTTCATCACATGCGGACCGATCTTGTAGCGCAAACCTTCGCCACCAAGATCGGGCAAGGTGATTGGATGTGCCGTCGTTTGCAGCAGTGAGTCATAGCACTTTTCAACGGGGTCAATTTCGGCGACAGCGATCGTGACCGTCTCGATGCCGGTCACGCGATTGGGATGTTCAAAAGCTTGCGGAATACGCTCGTTTCTCGGCGTCAGATCCTGGATCAAAAACGGCGCGACGCCTCGCTGGCTGCCGGACACAAGCGAGAGCAACCACTTCAACTCATAACCATCGGGCCGCTTGCGCGCCCATGGAACCGGATCTTTGATGGCAATGCCGGCATCGCGGAGTTTTTGAGTATCGCCATGCAGATCGTCCGTTTGAAAACAAAAATCGACGAAGCGCTCGCCTTTGCGGAGCGGCTCCCACCAGCGGTGATCCCGCGCCTCACGGTAGAAGGCAATAATTTCGACGTACGACCCATCTTCGAATGCGATCAGCGCATTGTGGCTGCCGACCGGGTGCTGCCCGCCCGCAACCACCGTAAAGCCGAGCTCCCGATAGTCCCGGATTGCTTGATCGAGATCATTGACGACGACGACCAGGTGATCGATGCCTTGAATCACGTTAGTGACGATCCGATCCCGTAATTTCGCGAGGCGATTAGCGCAGCTTGAGCTCTTGTTGGACGTCCCGAAGAAAGCTCAAGTCGGTGATCTGCGACGGCTGAATCTCTTTTTGAACTTTGCTCGTTGCCTTCGCCTGAACGATGGCGGCCTGCATGGCGGCATCGGTGGCGCTTCCGTCGCGGCTCATCGTCTTGACGATCAGCTCGTAGCTCTTCTCTGCCTGCTTACGGTCCAGTTTCCAAAAACGTTGCGCGAAGGTGGTCACTTGATCCGGCTGCTGGCGAATGAAGACCAACGATCTGACAATCGCGCGCACCATTTTCTTGACCTGATCCGGACGCTCCTTGATTCGTCTTTCGCTGGTTCCAAGAACGCCGAGAAGACTGTCCTCCATGAAATCCCCGCTGAAGACCAACAGGCGAAACCCTTGCGCTTCTGCTTTAAGATCATTGGGAGGCGTCACAATGGCTCCGGCAACCGTGTTGCTTTGCATGGCTGCCATGCGTTGCGGCTGGTCACCCAAACCAACCGTGGTAATATCGCGATCGGGGTTGAGGCCGTAATGTTTGACAATCTCACGCGCAGTAAAATCGGTCGTGGTTCCGGGCGTGGAAATGGCGATCGCTTTGCCTTTGAGATCGGCGACAGTTTTTATTTCCGGACGGACAATCAACGACAACGAGGGTTTTACGCCGATCGCAGCAAGCATCTTGATGGGCATTCCCAGCACCGGAGACCGCACCGTCGCGTCGGCCGAGGTTGTGTAGCCAAGCTCACCGGCCAGCAACGCGGCGACTACAACGTTTCCCGAGACCCGGACGAGCTGCACGTCCAGCCCCTCCTCACGGAACTGTCCAAACTCGCGGCCGACGAACGCCGGAAAATGACTCATCGCTGTGGCCGGATAGCCGAGCGTAACGCGCTCGAGCTGAGCCTGCGCGGGGCTTACGAAGAGCAAAGCAACGGAAAACAGAACGGCCACGAGCGGTGAAGTGCTGGCTGTGAGACGGCTCATCGAAACTCCTTCGTGCATTCGTTTATTTAAAGGCAGGGACTACTTCCTCAAGAAACCGTTTAAGTTGTCCCGTCTGATCCCAGGATGTCATACGTAAGGTGACGTGTTCGATGCCAGCATCGAAGTAGGCTTTGAGATCGTCGATGCACTGGCTGGGCGTCCCCGCCGTGGTGAAACCCTCGACAAACTTCATGCTGAAATTTGATGTGTAGTACTTGTCGAGAAATGCTTTGCTCTCGTCGAGCGCGGTCTGACGGTTCTCTTTGATATTGATGTTATGATATAGCGAGCTGCCGATTTTAGACGCATCACGTCCTTCTTCCTTGGCCATGGACAAAATACGCGACCACTGCGACTTAAATTCTTCGGGCGTCACTTTATTCGTCATCCAGCCGTCGGCAAATTTCGCGACGCGGCGCAATCCTTTCTCGACGGCGGGCGATGGCGCGCTCGCGCCATCTTTCCAGGTGAGTCCAGTGGGATTGCTGGCGATCCAGATCGGCAGCGGATTTTGCACGGGACGCGGCTGAATCGTCACGCCTTCGAATTGATAATACTTGCCGCGATGCGAGGCGTTCTCCTGGTGAAACAATTTTTTTAGGATCTCTATACCTTCCTCGAGCCGACCGACGCGCTCGGTATCCTTGATGCCCATCACCTTGTGCTCGAGAGCCTGCGCCGGACTCTGCTCATTCGGACCGCCGAGACAAACGGCGAGCCAGGATCTTCCGCCCGAAATAACATCCAGGCTTGCCCATTGCTGCGCGAGCAGCGCTGGATGCCGATGCGGAAAAGTCGCCATGCATCCGACGGCGAGCTTTACTTTTTTTGTGATCGCCGCAAGCGCGGAAAGCAATGTAATGGATTCCAAGCGCGGCTTGGCGAGGAGGCTATCGCCAACCCAGACTGCGCTAAACGCGCCGGATTCCTCGCCCCGTTTGGCCATGTCGAAAAGCTCGGGAACGGTCACCGCGCCAATGATGACGCCGCGATTCGCTAACGTAAGCCCAAATGAAGCCATAAATCGCCTTTCATCTGATTTATGTCAAACCCTATAACACATGGCGCTAAGCCGACGAAAGGTACAGAAATATGGCGAGTCAATTGTCGTTCCGAGCGGAGCGAGAAATCTTTCCCCTCTGTCGGGAAAGCAAGTCAGGAAAAAATGTGCTGCGAAGATAGTTGGACATGGCCGGACGCTCGTGCCATTGTCAGAAAAATTGGTGCTACAATTCTGGAGCGAGAGATGAAAACGAGTTTCAGAGATTACATAAAAATTTTGCGAAACAACGATGAACTACTCGAGATCGCCAAGCCGGTCGATTTGCGGAACGTCGCTGCGTTGGTCGCACAATCCGACAAGGCGCTGCTCTTCAAAAACGTAACCGGCTATTCGATGTCTTTGGTTTCAGGACTGCTGCAATCGCGCAATCGAATCGCACTCGGGATGGGAGTGGCGTACGACGGGATCGCGAACAAGCTCGGGAAAGCGATGGGCAAACCGATCAAACCGAAACGGGTCGGGAACGCGCCGGTGAAAGAAGTCGTCCTCACTGGAAAAAAGGTAAACCTTTACGATTTGCCCGTTCCGGTTTTTTCCGTGATGGATGGAGGGCCGATGATCACGGCCGGGGTCGTGATCGCAGAAGATGACGAATTCGGAATTAATGCGGGCATTTATCGTCTAATGCTCAAGGAAAGAAATATCACCGGAATCGACATCGTCACGCCCAACAATATGCGCAAGTTTGCCGAGCGGGCTCTGGCCAAAAAGAAGCCGCTGCCGATTTCCATTTCCATCGGCACGCATCCGTACGAGCTGGTGGCATCGACATTCAAAGCGAATCTGGGCGTGAACGAGCTCACGTTTGCCGGCGGACTGCGCAACGAGCCGCTTCGGCTGGCAGACGGTGAAACGATTCCGGTGCCGTGCATTGCCGATGCTGAGATCGTTTTGGAAGGGGAGATTCTTCCCGAAGGCTGGGTGCATCCCGAGGGACCGTTCTGCGAATTCAATCGCCTGATGGGCGGCATTCATATGAATCCGCGGGTGCGCGTCAAGTCGATCATGCGGCGCAGCGACGCGATGTACTACGCGCTGCAGATGCCCTGGGAAAATATTTGGATGAGCGCACCCATTTACGAAGCGGCCGCGCGAAAAGTGCTGTTCGAAGCCGGCGTCCAGACCGTGGCCATCAACGTCACGCCGGGCGGCTGTTGCCACTGGCATATCGTGGCGTCAATCAAGAAAGCGCCGGGCGACGGCAAGAATGCGATCATGGCGCTGCTGTCCATCGCCGATATCAAACATGTGACGATCGTCGATGATGATATTGATGTTTTCGATCCCGTCGATGTGGAATGGGCGGTTGCGACGCGCGTTCAAGCGGATCGCGACGTCGCAATTATCTCGAATGCGCGTTCCAAGCCTCTCGATCCCTCGCTGCCGCTGCCGGTGCACGGAAAAGTTCCGACCACAGCAAAAATGGGCATTGACGCAACGATTCCGGAGAACATTCCGGCGGAGCGTTACAAGCGAATCGTTTACTTCAACGAGGGCAAAGTAGATTTGAAAAACTATCTGGGCGCAGCAGAAAACCGAAAAGCGGCCGCTGCCGCCGTGAAGCGCGATGACAACGCTGACGATTTGCTAAACAGAATTACCGCGACACTCGAAAAAAAGCATTGTTTCTTTGCCGACCTATTGGAGAAATTCGCCAAGGCAGATTACAAGTCCATCGGCAGCGCCGTTGCGAGGCTGTACGAGGAAGGAAAAATAACTCAGGATGGCGAGGGCAAATTTCAA
>JBIOXP010000635.1:0-10139 GCA_044869705.1 Binatia bacterium
TAGGTTTTTTTACCAGTTGCAAAAGCGGTTTTCGATATACGTGACAATTCCTACCAGCGCGATCCCGCAAATCGCGAGCAAGACGATAGCCACAAACGCCGGCGCCATTTCGAGGGCGTTCGCTTTCAGGTTGATGAAATAGCCGAGCCCTTTCGATGACATAAAAAATTCCGCGACCACAACACCGACAATGGCGCGGCCGATACTGGTACGAAGTCCCGCGAGGATATACGGGACTGAAGAAGGCAAAGCAACGGTCGCGAATATTTGTATTTTCGTGGCGGAAAAACTCCGCGCCACGCGTAAGAAATTCTCGTCCACTTCACGGGCGCCTTGAACCGAATTGATGATCAAGGGAAACACGGCGGACCAGAAAACGATAATCACGCGCGAAGTCATACCGATGCCGGTCCACATGATAATGACCGGGAGGAAAGCGATATAGGGAACGCCGTACACGGCGGCGATCACCGGCTCGAACGTCGCATGCAGGCGCGGAAACCAGCCAATGGGCAAACCGACCAGCACGCCGACGAGCAGAGCGCTGAAAAGTCCGGCAAAGAGACATTGCGCGGTGATGAGCAGATGACCGACAAATTCCGGAGACGGCAGCAGTTTCAAGGCGGTGCGGGCGACTTCCGCCGGGGAACTGACGAACAGCGGATCGAAAATCCCGACCGAAGATCCGAGCTGCCAGAATAGCAGGCAGCCGACAATGCCAAGGGTCCCCCAGACTAGCCGGAAGTAACGCTCTGTCCAATGGACTGGCGGAAGGCTTGGAAAATTGCCAAGCTCCACCGCCGAGCTTTGCTCAGAGGAATCTGTTGACATAAAGTCGCTCCTGTTGAATTCGTAGTTGTCGCTGCCTGCTGTCTTGTGTTTTGTTTCCGAGGTGACACGGTAGCGGCGAAAAATTTTCGCCGTTACTGAGAAACTCGACCCCAGTAGTAAACCACTTCAGTCACGCCGTTAAAGCAAACCTTACCGTAAATGAGGTTCCCGTGATTCAATTGGGCGATTCAATCAAATTCCAGACTTGCTTGACATAGTCTTGGACAGCGGAACTATGCTTGGTTTCGAGCGAGCGTGGACGCGGAATATCGATTTTGACGACGGCGCGAACATGCGCTGGGCGCGCGCTCAGAACCACGACGTGGTCGGAAAGAAACACGGCTTCTCCGATATCATGCGTCACAAAGACCATCGTCTTGGCGGTGCGAGCCCAGATCTCAGTCAATTCGACCTGCAGTTTTTCACGCGTTTGCGCATCGACTGAGGCAAAAGGTTCATCGAGGAGCAATATGTCGGGATCGACTGCCAGAGCGCGAGCGAGATTGGCACGTTGTTGCATTCCACCGGATAATTCCGACGGATGGCGATGCTCGAAGCCGCGTAAACCGACAAGATCGATGAGATTGTGCACTTTGGTCGTGCCGGACTCGTTCAAACCGGTTTGCAATTTCAAACCGTAAGTAATGTTGTCCCAAACCGTGCGCCAAGGTAACAGCGAGGCCGCCTGAAAAACGATGGCGCGGTCTGTGCCCGGCCCGCCGATCGGTTTTCCGTCGACAGAAATTTCGCCTCGCTGGATCGGCAGAAGGCCGTCCAAAGCATAAAGTAGGGTCGTTTTGCCACAACCGCTCGGACCGACGATTGATACGAACGTGCCCGTTTCGATTTCTAGGTCGATGCCATTGCAGGCGACCACGGCTTCCTGACCACTTTTGCCGCGGTAAACGATTGCGACGTCGCGGGCGACAATTTTCGTGCTCATGAAGTGAGCGGCATAACGAGCGGTGTTTTGTCTGCAATGCCGCGGACGCGCTAGCGGTAGAGCCTGTCGATAAAGCCCTGATTGGCCAATTTATCGACGTAGCTATTGTTGATGTACGGCCTGAGATTCAGTTTGCGCGTTGCTTCCACTGTCGAAAGCTCTTGTGTGGATTTGGCCACGTCCGGCGTCATGCGCGGAATGGTGCTAAGCAACGGCATGAAAAATTCATAGGCATAAGAGTTCCACTCATCATTGGTGACGCCGGTATACTTCGGCAGCACCGGCAGGGTTTTTTGTTTGTTGCGCTTGACCATCGCGATCGCCTCAGCGACTGCTGCGGTAAAACGCTCCAGCGCCGGGCCGTTTTTTGAGGCGTAAGTTTTTGTCGCCGCCCAGCCTTGGTTCGAGTACGTGATATCGCGCAAATCACCCAGCCGTTTTTGACCCGACGGAATGAGCTGTTCGCCCAACGGCGGCAGAATCAGCGTCGCTTCGGTCTTGTTCGCTTTCATGGCGCTGATCAGATTGCCTAAGCCGCCCAGGTAAACCACATTGATGTCAGATTTTTTGATGCCGTTGCGCGCCAGCCAAACGCCGATCATCAAATCCCCCAAGGAATTGGGATTCGTCGAGCTGATCGTTTTCCCGACGAGGTCTTTGACACTCTTGATGTTCGGCTGAACCCAAACTTCCAACACGGTCGAAGGCATGCATTCGCCGAAGACGGTGAAGTCGGTCACGCCCTTGGCGATGGCATCAAAAATGACGCCTGCCGGACCCGTCGCGACATCGACACTTTTGGAGCGCAACGAAGCGACCGCCTGCGAACTGCTGTTGATCTGATTCAACGTCACGTCGAGGTTATGTTTCTCAAAGATGCCAAGCTCCTTGGCGACAAACAGGTTGATGTATTGCCCGCCCGAGGCGCTGTAGCTCACCGTCATCTTGTCCGGTTGGTTTTGCGCGCTTGCGTCCAGACCGGCGATTAAGAGCGTTGCAATGGCGAAGCTGAAGGTGAGGACGAAACGAACAAATTGCATGGGTCACTCCTATGATTTTGAGAGCTCAATGAAAGTTCGGAAATACTTCCTTCGACATGAGCTCCATTGTCCGGCGCACCTCCGGCATGGGCACGCCGCCGAAGTTGACCATGCAGATGATATGAGTGACGCCGATATGTTCGTATTCTCTGAAAATCGCGCAGGTGTTTTCAGGGGTGCCAAACACGCCGAGCTTTTGTTTTTTGATCGTGTCGAGACCCAGCGTGCGAGCTCCCGGACGGCGATATTTTGTGAGATAGTCCACCACGCGTTGAAAGCAGGGGCCGGAAGCGGCGACTGCGTCTTCTTCGTTCCGACTCAGGTAGACATGAAGGGCGACGATGACGTCGGGCTTTTCCTTGTGCCCGGCGCTCCAATAGGACTTTGCGAAAAGGTCGTTTTTTTCCTTGACCTCGAGAAGAGAAGTGGAACGGGCGAACGGAATGCCCATTATGGAAAAGCCCATTTGCCCGGCCTTGATCAGGGTGTCATCACTAGACGCGGCGATCCAAATCGGCGGCAGTGGTTTTTGCAGCGGCTTCACAAACAGCGTGCCGTGATCGACCTTGAAGTGTTTTCCGTGATGGGAAAATTCGTCCGTGGTCCACGCCTTTAAAAACAACATCGAATGACTCCCAATATCTTTCTCGCGCTTCCTCCATCGACATGCCGGAGGTCTGGTATTCGTTGGGCGAAAAACCGCTGCCAATGGCAAAGTTCAGACGACCGGCGCAGAGATTGTCCGCCAATCCATATTCCTCGGCGACGATCAGCGGATGATGAAACGGTAGGACGCTGATCGCCGGCCCCAACCGAATCTTGTTCGTCCGCTGGGCGAGAGCCGCGATGATCATCGGCGGTGAAACACAGGTGCCGTACCAGTAGAAATGATGCTCGCCGAGCCAGAACGAATCGAACTCCAGCTCCTCCGCCCATTCGGCCATCGTCATGACTTCTTCGTAATATCTCTGATTGGAACGCCCGAGGTCGGGATGGTTATCGCCGAAAACGAAAATGCCAAACTTCATTGGGGGTTCCCTCAAAACCGCCTTTATTAGTCGAGATTGTTACGGCAGCGCAAGTGGATTATTTCACGGCCGAGAAGATCCCGTAGCGCATCGCACCCATTTCATATGCCAAACGAATGCGGAAAATCGTTTTGGCGAAGACCCGGTTCGTGAATTGCGGATTGCCGAGCCGGCGGCGCAACGCTGAGTCACCGAGCCAACGCCGGATCAACCGCAACGCGCAAATCGTCCAGGTTTTTTTAACTTGGTCCGTAAGGTCAGTAAATTCGAGATCGTGAAAATCGCATTGACCGAGCATCGCCCGATATTCTTCAGCCGATGCAAGACCTGGCAAAAGACTCTCCGCACAGATGCGCTCGAGGAGATACTTTCTCTGCCAAGCTGAGAAATGGCCGCTCGCCAGCCACGCAGCGATGACGAAATGTCCGCCGCAGCGCAGAAGACTCCGTGCCTCGCTGATCAACTGTAGTTTCAGCGCGATGTGCTCGGTGCTTTCAATCGCGATGACGGCATCGAAACTCTCTTCCGGAAGACTGTTCTGCAGCGCGTCGCCCAATACAAACGTCAGCCGGTCATTGCCGTTGGCCGCGGCGCTGGCATGGTTGTATTGTTTTCGTGAGATTGTGAGCCCGGTGACATCGGCGCCATAGTCATCGTGGAATGTCCGGGCGCTGCCGCCATAACCGCAGCCGATATCGCAAACTCGATCGCCGGATCGAATAGCGGCTTTCTCCGCCACCAATCGGGTAAGATTCGCGACCGCTTGCGTCACGGATTCTTTTCCGGTGATCCAGTAACCGTGGTGCACATCGGTTCCCCAAATGTCGCGGTACAGGTCGTCGAGATCGTCATAGTGGGCTGCGATGGCCGTGATGTCCGGGATACAGGTCCTAGGTGTAATCATGCGTGAGCTGTCACGGGTAAGGCACCGGTTACTTTCGTCCGTAAAGTTTCTCGACGAAGCCGCTTTTTTTCATTTCATCGACGAAGCGAAGCTCGACGAAATCTTCCGGTTTGACCTTGGCGGCGCGCGGGTCCGTGAGCGCTTGTACTTCGAGCGTTTGTTTCAATCCCTCCAGGGTTGGATAGGTGTCTTCAACCAGAAATTCGTAATTGGCGGTATAGGCGCCTTCGAGCACGGCCCGGTCGAGGCCGCGTGTGTACTTCTGCATAATCTTGATGGCCTCTTCTTTGCGCGTTTTGAAAAAATGACCGGCTTCAGCGAGCGACCAGACAACCCGGCGCACCTCGTCCGGGTTCTCTTTTATTTTTTTGCGCGTCGCGACCGTGCAGTTGAACTGAAACGGCACCTTGAGCTTGGCCATATCGATGATCACCTTAAGCCCGTTCTTTTCGCCCTGGAGCTTTTCACCTTCGCTGACGATGGTGAAATCCGCTTGGCCATTGATAGTTGCGCCGAGTCGCGCCGGCGCGCCGCCCACAGTCACGGCTTTGATGTCCTTGTAAGCGATACCGACCTTGTTTAAAGCCAAACGCATCGCGAAATCCGCCGAGGTGCCCGGAATATGCACCGCCGCAGTCTTACCGCGCAGTTCTTCCGGCGATTTGATGCTGGAGTTTCCAATGACGAAATACGTCAGTGTGTTCATCTGGCTCTGAACAATCGCGATATCGCCACCGGCGAGCTTGGCATTGATGACGGCAGGTCCCACCGCACCGGTGTAACCGAGGTCGCCGGCAAGAAGGCTCTGAATTCCACGCACGCTGCCGTCGATGAAGATGGTCTCGAAGTCGAGGCCATGCTTTTTAAAAATGCCGGCCTCTTTGGCGATCCAGTAAACCACCGAAGAGTTGCTGGAATCGGATATATACGCGATATAGCTTTTCGCGTGGACACAATACGGGGATAACGTCAACGTGATCGACAAGGTTAAAGCGAGAAGCGAAAATCGTCCTGGTTTCATTGCGAGCCTCCTTGCCTAGCTGCGGTGATCGCCCGCAACAGCATTACTCCAAGGCCGATACGGCAACAAGAGTCAAAGTATCGACTACTTCAGACTCGACCAATTTTTTGCGGTCAGGGCGAAGCCTACGGAGCAAAGAACCGCCGCCGTGAAATACATCCAGGCATAGCCGGCGAGATCGAGGACAATTCCGTTCAGTAACGCGCCGGTTCCGTTGCTCAATGGAAAGGCCACGGAAAAACTTGCCATAGCTCGACCGCGCCGTTCCGCCGGCGCGCGTTCCATGGCCAATGCGAGGATACGCGCGCCGCCGATCGCAGAGCCGACGTACCAAATCGCGCCAGCAATCATAATGCCGACGAGACTTTTGACCATGGGCATCATGACTAGCGCAGCGGTCTCGAAACCAAACGCGAGGAGGAGCGATCGGCCGCCACCGATTTTGTCGGACAGGCGACCCAGGAGCGGGCGCGCAAGCGTGCTCGTAATCCCGATCACGACGTAGTACCAACCGAATTGGGCGATGCCGATCTGCTTGGCGTAAAGTACGACAAAGCTCGAGAGCGAGGGAAGGGAAAGGTGCAAGGTGAACAGCAGTAGCGCAGCCAACAGAATGTGCCGGTCGAAAACGGCGATGATTTCCCGCCACCACGTTGTGCTTGCCTCGACATCGCTCTGAGGCTGGTGAGCCGGGACCTGTCGCGATAGAAAATAAGCTGCAGCGGCACCGGTTAGAACCAAAATCATTGCGGCGAAAAAAACCGCGTTGAATCCGCCATGCGGCGCGTCGATGATCCAAAGCGCCACGGCCGGAAACAAGATCGTCGCGGTGGACTGTACGCCGCCATAGTACCCTGACGCCTCACCACGGCGGTCCACCGGGGCCGCTGTCGCAAGCAAGGTATAGCCGCCCGTATTCATGCCCGACCAACCGATGCCGCGAACGCCGTTCGCCAGCATGGTTGCTCCGGAATAAGGAATAAAACAGATCAGATTGGCGAATGTTTGCGTGAACAAACCCAAGATCATGACGCCTGTGACGCTCCAGCGATCCGCCCAATAGCCGATGATGGGACGCGAGATGACGCTGGTCACGCCGAATGAAGCAATGACGAGCCCGACGACAAAGGGCGAGCCGCCGAGATGGGTAATGTACAGAGGAAAGGTCGGTTGCAAGATAAAATGCTGCGCATAGCCAAGAAATTCCGCCAGACAGAGCAGAGCAAAAGCGCGCGTCCAGATCGATTCGCGACCGGTTTTTGGCATTCGCGTCAGACTGTTTGCGACCGCAGGTTCTGTGCTTGAGCCAAGGCGAAAAGCAGTCCCAAAGCTTGCACGCCAGCCATGACCAGAAACATGCCGGAGTAACCCGCAAATTCGATCGTACTGCCGGTCATGACCGAGCCGACTCCATAGCTCAGCGGGTAAGCGATCGAAAAGGTCGCCATCTGTTTCCCGCGTCGAAGCGGATCCGCGCGTTCCAAAGCGAGCGCCAGCGTTGTTGAGCTGCCGATGGCATTGCCGAGCATGTAGATCATCCCGCAGCCGATCATCCCGGCAAGACTCGATGCGGTGGTGATCAGCAGCAAGCCAAGGATCTGCAGTCCGAATCCGGTGGCGATGGAAAGATCCCGGCCGATCCGGTCCGATAGCCGCCCGAGCAGCGGTCGCGCGAGCAGGCTCGTGGTCCCGACGATAATGAAAAAAATGCCAAAATCCGAGATGCCCAGTTGACGGGCATAGAGAACGCTGAAGTTGGTGATCGACGGCAGAGACAGATTGAGCCAAAGGAGCATCACCGAAGGCAGCAAGATATCGATCTCGATGAAGTGAAAAATCGCGCGCCACCAATTCGACCCGAGCATCGAGCCTTGTCCGGCTCGCTCACGGAAGCGTGCCTGATGCGGAATCGCCGCGCCAAGTGCGGCGCCAATCCCGGAAAAGACCGTGGTGACCAGGAACACCGCAGCGAATCCGCCAAAGGAGACATCAAGCAACCACAGAGCGAAAGCAGGAAACAGGATCGAAGACGCACTCTGAACGCCACTGTAGAGCCCCGACGCTTCGCCGCGTCGCGATTCCGGAGCGATGTGCGCGAGCAGTGAATAGCCTCCGGTGTTCAGCCCACCCCATCCGACACCGCGCAAGCCGTTGGCGAGCATGGTGGTTCCGACCCACGGCAGCAAGCAGAGAACGATCGTTGTCCCTTGAAACAGAAGGCCGGCAATCATGACGCCCGCTTCGCTCCAGCGATCCGCCCATTGGCCGACGAGCGGCCTGACGATGACGCTCGTGGCGGCGAAGCAGGCCAGCACCAGTCCGACCATAAACGGCGAGCCGCCGAGCTGGGTCACATACAGTGGCAGGATCGGCGCGAGCATCGCGTTCTGCGCGTAACCCAGGAACTGCGCGCCGCAAAGGAGCAAAAACGTCCTAGTCCAAAGCGAAGCGGGTCTCGATGGCGCCATTCTGAATTCGAGATGATGATTGGGCTTCTTCGCGCGATCGCGCCCAGGGCGAGGACGGCAAAGCGGGCTCTAAGGTAACACGAAGCAAGCGCCGATGCGATGTTGGTCTAGTGTCGTGGGAACTAAAATGCATTTCAATAAATTACATGATCATTATGGCGTCATACCGGCCCTTCAATTTGCTCAGGATAAACTCCGGCCGGTATCCAGGGGTGTTAAATTTGTGGCTTCCGGGTCGCGCTACCCCGGACTGGATCCGCGGTTGCTTGGAAGACTTTGAATTATTTACGACTTTATTCCGGGACACCAGCTGTGACCGAGAAGATCCGCTTGTTATACTCCGCGCAAGTTAGGCTTACTGAGCTAAAGCTTCTCCCATGAGATCAGCACGACTCCGGCGATGACCAGACATACGGCGCCGATCTTGCGCGCACTCAGTTGCTCGACGCCGCGCAGAAAAATGGCCGAGAGCGGAAGGATAAAGAGCGCCGAGCCATTGACCAGCGGGGAAATGAGCGACACGCGTTCCAAACCAAGAGCGGTGTAGGCGAATACGTACGAGAGAAAATTCATGAAGCCGGCAGCGAAAAAAAATGCGAAGCCGCGCGCCGCAGCGGAGCCGAGAGGTGGTTTTGTTTCGAAGACCGAATAAATCGCCGACATCGTCAGAAATGAAGTGGTTGCAGCGATCGCGGCGCCAAACACGGGCGAACCGATTTGGAGCAAGCCAAAGCGCACCAGGTTGTCGCGGCCGGCAAACAAAAAAGCGGCAGCGAGCGGAAATAGGAGATCGCGCGTGCGCCAACTCTTTGTCGCGCCTTTCCATGAGAGCGCAATGATCCCGCAGACGATCGCGAACGTCCCCAATAGATTCGTCGCTGTCGGTCGTTCGCGAAGAAACAGCGCCGCGAATAAGGTCGCAAACAGCGGCGTGACGTTGGTGAGACATGCCGTGATCGAGGCGCCGAGCCGCTGCATTCCCTTAAATATGAAAAATCGCGCGACACCCGGCACGAAGATGCCGACCAAAACGAAAATCAGATTGGCGGCCGTCCAGAACTCGACGCCGGTTCCCACCAACAGCAGGTAAAGCCAGAGAAAAAATGCGTTAACGCCGAGATTCGTCAGAAGGCCACGGAAATAATCGAGGACGAGCACGCCGCGATTGATGAGAATCATCGCTGCCGCAAAGCAGAACGACGCGATCAGGGCAAGACCGATGGCGAGCATGAGGAGATCTCGCCGACCTTACGCTGCCGACCCGATAAATCAAGTCGAAGAAGACGGATTTTAGGCGGAGCTCGAGTGTCGCAACTCGTGTCGGCATCGAGATTTGCCAATGCTCGAAAGGACGTCTGCGATTATCAGCTTACAGTACTCTGAGAGCGCGCCGACTCTGAATATGCAAGCAAGCGGTGCTAGATACGCTCAGGCGGGCTCGTTGTGCTGCCTCATCTGATTGGCCGAAGCGAGAATATCCCACACGGCTATAAACATCGCCGCGATGACCGGACCGATGACAAAGCCGTTGATGCCAAAGATCGCCATGCCCCCAAGGGTTGCGATCAGAACGACATAGTCGGGCATCCTGGTGTCTTTACCGACGAGAATCTGACGTAATACGTTGTCCACTAAGCCGATCACAAGAACTCCGTAAGCGATCAAAGAAATGCCTTGCCATAGCGCGCCTGTAATCAAAAAGTAGATCGCGACGGGGACCCAAACGAGGGCGCTGCCCACCGCCGGCAGGAGGGATAGAAAAGCCATCACCACGCCCCAGAGGACCGGCGCGTGCACGCCCAAGAACCAAAATGCCAATCCGCCGAGCGTGCCTTGAACGATTGCGACGACCACATTGCCTTTGACGGTGGCGCGAATGACCGTAGTGAATCTGTTGAAGAGTT
>JBIOXP010000636.1:0-10051 GCA_044869705.1 Binatia bacterium
CAAGATAATTATTTCTGTCAGTTCAACCCAGTGGTGCTTGATGCGGCGAAGCTGAGAAATGTTCGATAAGCCGAAGCACGCAATCGCGTGTTGACTCGAGATCTGTTAGCAGATTCCAGCCAAGTCAATCCGTAAGCCCGAGCAGGCGAATCACATCTGATACCGGCCCGAATCGATTTCCTATTCCCGCCACGTCTGTGGACCGTTTGCTCCGAAGACTTTCTCTGCGCTTGCCTTGGTGAACTGCGATTAGTTTTCATTCCCAGTGTCGTAACTCTATACCTCGCCTTCTCACTCGGCCGACACAGCAACCTCACATTGCAATAATCGCTGGGCTACGCCGGTCGAGCTGGTCTAACTTTCTTGCTCACGAGCCAACCGGGAAGGAACGCCTCGTAGTCCTCGGTGCGCGGCCGCAGCAAATCATCCGTGTTTTGGCCGGAATCAAAATTAATGGACTCGCCGTGCGCAATACGCCGTCTCGCCACGGCGTCGGGCGGCTCTGAAGGAAGACTCTTCCGGCACGAAACCTGGTTGCTGTCATTAAAAAGCAGAGACACCAAATCCAAGGGGTCGATGCTCTCGATAGCAATCACCTTAAGTATCATTCGACATGACCGTTACGGCTGTCACCCAAAAAACTCCCAAGAAATAGGTGCACTGCGAATTCGATCTAAAATATCGCCAGACGAATGACACATCCGTAAATATGGGGTGGAAAAAGATAGCGGCTTTGGATCGACCGAGTTCGAGTGGGGCGAAGCGCATCACCGCTCGTGGAGTCCGTTGAGCCACTTAGCGAGCGCGTTTTCGTGAATACGCCACTGACCACCAACCTTGAAAGCCGGCAAATCTTTGCGGTGGATCATCCTCTGCAGGGTGCGCCTGGATACCTGCAGCAACTCAGCGGTTTCCTCGACCGTTAGAAATTTCAGCGGCTCAGTGATGTTTTCCATAGTCGCTAGCACCTCAGCAACCGCAATGCCATTGCCATTACTAGTCTAGTCATCCTTTTCTTGGGAAAAATCGGGGATCTAGAGAGTAGCGCCTGACGAAATTTTTACGCTGTGAGATGGTTCGTCCCTAGCATTGTGGGAACTACGGGCGGGCACAAATACGTACAGAGCTCGAAGCCATTTAGCCTTCTCAGAACAGGCGAAGGTAATTTTCTGGCTAAATGGCGTGACTTTGTTTGCCAAGCTTGATTGGTTCAACGTTTGCGCTACGCCGCAGCAAATTGCTTTGGGCGGTTGCTGATGCAGCTAACGAAAATCGCCACCAAAAAGCGTCAAACCAAGATCTCGCCTTACAATGATGACTATAACGGCCAGGTAAAATTATCGCCCATCGACTGGCCGATTCTAACATTTTGGTTAACGTACTTCGGGATTATGTCTGCCGTTTTCTGTGGGCTCATTTCAGCGGGAATGTGATGCTTTATCGCCGACCAGACCCAGCAAACTCTTTCGGCGCAACGCCTCCCTCCAATCTACGATCGACTTTGAAGCGCCGTGGCCGTTAAAATATCCTACGAGGAAGAACTCAGGGCCATTGGTGAGACCCTGGAGTCGAAGGGAATTAGCGTCTTTGAAATAACCTGTCTGCCGGAGCGCTACGTGATCCATTCCGTGCCTGGCCCGAGCGGCTCGGCGAGCAAAAAACTATTGGGCTTCTTGCGATCACGAACCAACGCCGAGAATTCTTCATTTACATTGAGTTCGGTTGAGATCAAACGGCAGGCAAAATTGGCCCAACCGTCCACTTCAGAATCGCTCGACAATTTTCGCCGAGCCTCCAATGTGCTGGCTACAGTGGGTGCGTACCTCGATTTAAAGCAAGCGGATCTCTTTGAGCTTAAATTAAGACCGATTTCGTTGTCTCTATGGTATCGAGACAGGACGGGACATGAACAACAGGAAGATCGCGCCGTTTCCTCTTTCTACAATCTCTTTATCGAACTTCAGAGAAAAAGCCTCGACTCGAGTTGGCGGTAGCGCCAATCCCAGCGTGTTGATTACTCGACTGCATTGATCATATGCGTTCGGAGTACATCCCGAAGCACGGGCAATTGAAATGGTTTATACAAAACCTGCGCAGCGCCCGCGTTCACCGCACGCGTGATACGTTCTTCAGAGTTGAACTCCGTGGTCCACCCCGTACTGATGACGATTGGGATCCGGCGGGTCCCTATATCTCGTTTTAATTTCGCCGTCACTTCGTCTCCATTTAGTCCCGGCAAACAGACAGCCATCATGATGAGATCGGGCTGAAAGGCAGATGCCTTTTCGAGGGCTTCCAACCCAGTGTGCGCTTCAGCAACGTCGTAGCCCAAGCTCGTAAAAAACTTGTTCAGCGACTCTCGGCTAGTTGGATTGCCGTCGACGATCAAGATTTTTTTGGATGTGCTCATAATTTGAAAGAGACTTGTAAGCACGAGAGATGCCACCGTTAGGAAGTGCAATGCTTTGCCCTTTCATACTCAAGAGCAGAACTTCTTGCCGTTGTGACCATGCCAAATGCATGTAGCACCTGTAATTTTTACACAGTGTCCTGACGCCAACCTCCAAAGTAATCGCCTCCGTTCTCTTCCCATTCTTGCCTTGACGCGACCCCAATGGCGAATTTTTCCTGGCCGATCGTCTGAGATATGAAAAGAAGTGTCTATTCTGTACGGTTGTTAAATGACAAGATTCGAAGCTCTAGCGAGCACGGTGGCGAACCATGGTGAGAAAAGTTTCGATCATCTCTTTCTATGTACCGAGCTTATGCCATTATTGAAATGGCGCGCGTGTTTTCAGAGTTCCATGTGGCTTGCCGCATTTTTTTCTGAAAACGCGCCTCCTTGCTCTCACCGAGCATGGCAGTTGAACGCGCCCTCAGGTTAGGACTTTTGCGATCGTGCTGTGCGTTTCGGATACCGTTTATGACTCATTCTGAGCTATCGTTGTCTTTGGCCCGGCGCGGCGACGCCCCCGCCATCGCCAAAATGTCGCGTGTTTTGATCGAGTACGGATTGCGGTGGAAATGGACTGCGCAGCGCGTCGACGCCAGTATTTGCGCGGCCAACGTCAACGTTCTTGTTGCCCGGCTTGACACTCGGATTATAGGGTTTGCCATCATGCGTTACGGTGACGACGACGCCCATTTGGATCTGCTTGCGGTGGCACCGCCGTACCGGCGCCTCGGCGTTGCACAGCAGCTTCTCGACTGGTTGGAGAAATGCGCGATAGTAGCGGGCACTTTTCGGATCACACTGGAAGTTCGAGAAAATAACCGCGCTGCGCGGCGGTTTTATGAGCGGATGGGGTATCAACGAGTAAATGTCGTTCCTGGCTATTATCAGGGGACGGAAGCGGCGGTTCGAATGAGCCGAAATCTGGCCTGTGAGGCTCCGAAACGGCACGACGCTGGAGGTTGAAATTGCCATGCGATTACTTCAATGAGCCTCACCCGGAAACTTCGCCATGCAACAAGCCTGTGTGCGAGAGCTGTCGAACGTGTGCTTCAGCTGAGTATCGACGAAGAGCAGAAGCTTTAGCGCATTGGTGGATAGAAATTAGGAGGAAAGGACATTGGATTACGGCGCACATCTTCCGGTGATTGATTTCGGAAATCAGGAATATTCTTTGGACCGTCTGTGCGCGTATGTGCGGACCGCTCGTGAATTGGGCTTTAAGGCGATTTCGACAAATGATCACTTGATCCATTCACGACCTTGGCTCGATGCGCCGACAGCCCTCGCGGCGATTCTCTCTCACAGCGGGGAGATGGCCGTCGGTACGAGCATCCTCTTGACGGTTGTCCGAGGCCCTGTGCAGATGGCTAAGACTCTCGCGGCCATCGACATACTTTCCAACGGCAAGCTCTTCGTCGGCATCGGTCCGGGGTCTTCGGCGCGCGACTATGAGATCGTCGGTGTCGATTACCAAGAGCGGTGGAAGAGAGTGGATGAAGCGATTCAGACCCTGCGCTCTTTATGGAGCGACGAGAACAATGATTTCAGTGGACGGTTCTATTCCGCGGCCGGAATCCATCTCGAGCCGAAGCCGTTGCAAAAACCACATCCGCCGATCTGGATCGGCAGCTGGGGTTCGGACGCCGGACTGCGGCGCGTCGCGCGGCTTGGAGATGGATGGCTTGCTTCCGCGTATAATACCCTGCCCGATCAATTCGCCGCCGGTTTGGCGAAACTCCGCGATCAGCTAAAAACTTTCCGCAAGGATCCGGTGCAATTTCCAAATGCGCTGGCAACCATGTTCATGTACATCACCGAAGATAACTCCGAGGCGGAGCGAGTTTTGTCTGAAACACTCGCTATTTTTTTACATCGTCCGATCGAGCAACTCCACGAGCGGCTTCTCGTCGGTGCGCCGGAAACGTGTGCGGAAAAGCTTTCCGCGTATAAAGCGGCCGGCGTGCAGCGTGTCTTCATCTGGCCTGTCAAAAATGACATCGAACAGCTAACGATTTTTCAAAAGAAAGTTATGCCGCTAGTGCGTGCATAATTTTCCGCGCAAGCGGAACCCTGTCTCAGTCGTTTTGGATGATTTCTCTCCAGCTTGTCACTCCGGCGAACGCGATGCTTTTCAAAGCGGTACGGTTGCGGGCGCTACGCGATACACCTACCGCATTCAGCTCAAGTTGTGCTGCGGAGTCACGGCTCAGGGATAGAGATTGGATCGAACGCGCGCAAGAGTGGAGCGGCAAGCGATCGACGACGTATCTTGCCATGGATGTCGAAAAACCGTGCGGGATCGTCAGTGGGTTTTTAGACCGAGTTCATCCGCCGCGCGCGCACCTGGCATCGATGTGGGTGGCCTCCAGACACCGCCGTTCGGGAATTGGTCGCACATTGGTCAACGCGATTATCAAATGGGCTCGACGCCACGGCGCAAAGACTTTGCAGCTCACCGTAACCAGCAACAACGATCCGGCGATCGCATTTTATAAATCGCTGGGCTTCCGCCAACAGGAAAGCTCGCGCCGTATCGAAACGACCCCGCATTAAACGACATCGAACTGATCCGTTCTCTCACCTGATAAGTTGCTCGCCGAGACTCGGCTGACAGAGAACTTACGTGATTTGCTTTTCGACCGATTGTTTGACGGGCGAACCCGGCTATAATAACGGCATCTTCGGCGCGAACCGTCAAAGAGGTGCCACATGTCTGAAGCGACAAATCTGTTGATGCTCGAGTTTCTCGTCTGGGTGGCGAGCCGGCGCCGAACTTACGCCGATGTTATGAACGCTTGGCAAAGCACCTGTCCCCGGCACACGATCTGGGAAGATGCGATGGTCGATGGCTACGTGCAAGTACTGCGCTCGGAGACACGACAAGATCCAGAAGTAACGCTTACGCCCGCCGGTCGTGCTTTACTCAACGGTAGAGCCGCTCACATTTAGCGAGCGTGGTCTGCCGATTGTGACGCAATCCACTATCCTTTTCGGCGCGACGTCGATTCTCGGTTTCAATTTGGCGCGCTTATTCCCCGAAACTATCCTGCCTTTCGTGACGCCCGGCAACCGCGCAGCCACGTTACGCGATTGGCCCATACTCAGCTTGGGAGATTGCGGCTGGCTTGAAGCCCTTTTTCGCAAGAACAAGCCCGAAATCCTGCTTTATTGTCACGCCGTCTGCGATGTGCCGAAGTGTGAAGCGGCCCCCGCGTGGGCTCGCCAAATCAATGTCGAGCACCTCGAACGCACGCTTGCGGCTCTGCCGGAATTCACCCGGTTTGTCTATCTCTCTTCGGATCACGTCTTCGGCGGCGATGGCCTGTACGACGAGCATTCACCACCCTGCCCCATCAGCGTGTACGGCCGAACCCGCGTGGAAGCGGAAGCATTAGCGCTGGCACGTCCCGGCTCGCTGGTCATTCGGGTCGGTTTACCGATCGGGGCGTCGCCGAATGGACGGACCGGCCACTTGGATTGGCTCTGCTACCGGATGCGTCGTGCCTTACCGGTCACAATTGTCTACGATGAATATCGCTCCGCGGTATGGGCCGGCGACCTGGCGCACCGCGTGATGCAATTGGCCCATACCGACAGAACCGGCATTTGCCATGTCATCGCGGGCCGCGCAGTATCGCGGGTTGAGCTGGCGAATTACCTCCTGTCTTTGTCGCGCATCAGCGGCGACTACCGAACAGAGAGTCGTCGTCAGCGCGCGGCGCCGCACCTGGGCAGGGTTGAGCTTGCCACGCGTTTTGACGACGAGCGCTTAAGGCCGCTCCGAAGTGTCGTTCCGTATTTTACCGACACGCGCCGCATGATCGACTCAGCAGTGAGTGTTTCGCCTGAACTATGACCCTATCCACGAAAGATGAAAGTTTTCTCTGCTGGAGCGCCTCGCCGGCTCAAATGGATCGATTCTGGGCGGAAGGCTGGCGTCATTTCGGGATCGTGTTCATGCGCTATCCGAGAGCCGTCCACGGCGGCCGACCCTTCACTGTTCTCCCTCTGCGGATCGACCTCGCTCGGTTCCACCCGACGCGGAGTCAAAAACGAGTCTTGGCGAAGAACCGCGAGGCGCGAGTGATCGTTCGCTCTTCGTTCGTGGATAGAGAAAAAGAATCATTGTTCGAAAAACATCGCCTGCGCTTCGATGAAAATGTCCCCACTTCGCTCTTCAATTTCCTGTCGACCATCCCCGGATCGATTCCGTGCGCCAATTTGGAGCTCTGCGTTTATTTGGGCGAGCGGCTGAGCGGCGTCACGTTTCTCGACGTCGGCGTACAAGCGACTTCGGCCGTCTATGCCATGTTTGATCCGGCGGAGCTTAAAAGGAGCTTGGGTGTTTTTATGATGCTCCAGTCGATCGAATTCTCGTTGCAGCGCGATTGTCGCTATTATTATCCCGGCTATGCGTATCGCGAGCCCTTCGCCTATGACTACAAAAAAAGATTTATCGGATTGGAAGCCTTCGACTGGACGGAGGGTTGGAAGCAGTTTCGTCGCGAAGAATCAACGCCGGAATAAACACGTCAGGTTCCTCTCAGTGCGCCTCCATTGAGCCGCCGACTTGTTTATCAACATTTGCCGCATAAATTTTCTCGGCCGTGACGATTTCGCTCGCCCGGACTATCCTCTCATTATCATTTCTGCGTCTGAATAATTTTGCCCGGTTTGAATAACGGTGCTAGCTGCGGCTCGATTTCTGATGATGATCCCGTTTCTGGACTCTTCGATGCGCATACGCTGCGGAAATTGCCTCTATCAGGTGGACTCAGCGATCGGATTTGACCCGTATTTCTGTCGTCTTGCAACCTTGCAGTACGACGTTAGAATTGCCCTATGCAATCCGTTTACGTTGCCGGCGTGGGCTTGACTCGTTTCGGCAAGGATCAGCGGCCCCTCGGCGAGATTTTTTCCGAAGCCGCGCAGCTGGCGCTTGCCGGGAGCGATGAACTCGATGCTCTCTACATCGGGGTGATGAATCCTGAGGAATTTACGGGCGACAGCAATATCGCTTCATTGATCGCAGATGCGGTGGGTTTGACCGGTGTACCGGCGACCCGGGTTGAAACTGCGTCTTCCGCGGGCGCCGCCGCACTCATGACGGGATTTCAAGCCATTGCCTCCGGCTATTATAGGCGAGTTTTGGTCCTGGCTGGCGAAAAGATGACGCATTTGAGCACGAGCGCGACGACGCGCATTCTGGCCGAAGTCATCGACCCGCGGGAGCGCCTGTGCGGCGCAACAATGCCCGCGCTGGCGGCCATGATCACTGAAAAGTATCGCCAAAAGTTTCACCTTTCCGAAGCACGGCTGGAAAATATGCTTTGCAGCATTGCGCTCAAAAACCACGGCAATGGGGCCAAAAACCCGTCGGCGCAGTTTCAGCGCGCGATCTCGCGCGAGACTTACTTCGGCAGCAAGTGGATTGCCACACCGTTGCGGCTCTACGACTGCGCGCCCATAACCGACGGTGCGGCCGCCGTTGTACTTACGCGTGAACCGAGCGATGTCCGTTTATCGGGCGTTGGTCAGGGCACGGGAGTTTTGAGCCTTCAGGATCGCGAAGTGTTTACCTCTTTCCCGTCGACGCAGATCGCTGCCACACGCGCTTACGCGATGGCGAATACGGAGCCGAGGGGCATCGATTTTGCCGAGGTTCATGACGCCTTCACGCCCTTTGAAATCATCAGCACAGAGGATCTCGGATTCTTTCCTGCGGGAAAGGGCGGCGATGCTGCATTCGAGGGGAAAACCACGATCGAGGGCGCCTTGCCGATCAATCTTTCCGGCGGGCTTAAAGCGCGCGGTCATCCTGTGGGTGCGAGCGGATTGGCGCAGGTGGTGGAAGTCACCAAAACGCTCCGCGGCGAGAGACCGTCGCGGCGCGAGTTCAAACGCGGCTTGACGCAGAGCACCGGCGGGCTCGGCACGAACAACTTCGTGACGATTCTCGAGCGCGCCGGCGCGCCAATGGTTCAGAATCCGTGGCCGGGACCGACAGCTTCGGCGAATAAGCCGCTGCGCAAGCCTCCGCCGGCGCATGTCTTCGACGAGGGCGTGATCGAGACGTTTACGATCGTTCATGTGACACCGGACGGTTTTCTTCCGCCTCTTGCACTCGCGCTGGTGAGGACGACGGACGGACGCCTGATCATGGCTCAAGGCGAGGAGAATGATTCCGGGCTGAAAATTGGCCGGGAAGTTTATCTAAGGCGAATCGACGGACTCTATCTGTTTACGGTAAAGAGCCACATGCAAAAAGTGCAGGAAGCTTTTAACAAGTTGCTGCGCCGTAAGCTCGCGGCGGAAGCCTCTCAACAGAGCAAGTAGGAGATAAGGAGTGATCATTGGGCACCGCTCCAGCAGAGCCGAAAAAAAATTCCGATCGCTGACAAAGGTCCTCTTCCAAAAACTGAAAGAAGCCATCGTGGCGGGCAAGCTCGCGCCGGGCGAGCGCTTGTCCGAAGCTAAGCTTTCGGCCTCACTTAAGGTAGAAGCGTTCGCTGTTCGTGAAGCGTTACGCAAGCTTGAGGCGCAAGGTTACGTTACCTTTCAGCCCGATAACGAGCCGATGGTCAGCAAACCGACGCGTGAAGAGATCGAAAACCACTATGCGATCTCCGGTGTGCTCGAAGGATTGGCCGCCAGACTGGCGGTTGAGCGCGCGCGTCCCGAAGAGGTGCAATACTTGACTCAACTGCATCATTCATTGAAAGAGGCCTGCCAAAAACGCGATTTGACGCATTACTTCGAAGCCAATAATACTTTTCACCGAGCGATTGCTGACATTGCGCGTAACGAGCGGCTTTATCGGCTGATCGATGAGCTCCGGCAAGACATTCAAAAGACCCGCGTTCTGGCGCTTCGCTTGCCGGAGCGGCTTGACTATTCGATGCGCGAACACGACCAGATCTTGGACGCCTTTTTAAAAAAGAATTCAGAGCTGGCCGAAAATGCGATGGTGCGTCATTTGACAAACCACATGAAAACTCTTCATAAGGCACTCGAAGCAATGACGGGAGAAAAAAAATGAACAATGGTGAGCCAGCAAAAGCCCGTGCTTTGGGTCTCAACCATGTAGTTTTGGAAGTCGATGATTTGGACCGGGCGCTCGAATTCTATGGATCGCTGTTCGAGTTCACGCTGCGCGGCCGAAGCGATCATAATGCATTTATCGATCTCGGCGATCAATTCATTCAGCTAACGCTCGGGAGAACTCAGGTCGCGGATACCAAGCGCCATTTTGGCCTGGTTGTCGATAATCGTGAAGCGGTGCGCAGAGCGATGGAACGCCACGGCATCAAGAGCATCAATGATCGGCTGAACATCCTGGATCCTTGGGGCAACCGTATCGAGATCGTTCCCTACAGCGATTGTCAGTTCACCAAAGCTTCACATATTCTCAACGGCATGGGCATAGCGCCGATTGCCAAGACCTCCGCCGCCATCGAGGAACTCAAGAAGAAAGGCATGGCGGAAAACTAGCTTCGCTCGGCTGGTGTCCGGTTTGACAAGTTAAACCGCTGTCTTTTTTCCTCTTAAGCCAAGCTCCGAGCCAAGCACCCAAAGTCTGAAGGCCAGTTTTCCCAA